>CAKAQP010000018.1 GCA_916720285.1 uncultured Lachnoanaerobaculum sp.
TACCGAATGATTTATCAAGTACAACATTTCTTCCCTTAGGTCCCAATGTAACTCTAACTGTATCAGCCAGCTTATTTACACCGGCTTCCAATGCTTTTCTGGCTTCAACGCCATATTTAATATCCTTAGCCATATTTACCTCCGTCTAATCTATATAAAATTATTATTCAATTACTGCCAAAATATCATTCTGCTTTACAACGATATACTCAACCTTGTCAAGCTCTACCTCTGTACCTGCATACTTGGAATAAATAACCTTATCTCCAACCTTAACCTGCATCTTTATTTCTTTTCCGTCTACAACTCCACCCGGACCTACTGCAACAACCTCTGCCTGTGACGGCTTCTCCTTTGCCTGTCCCGGAAGTACAATACCTGATGCTGTTGTCTCTTCAGCAACCAATTGCTTTAAAACCACTCTATCGAATAAAGGTACTAACTTCATTTTGTATTCCTCCTAAATGTTTATAAACTTAACTATGAACTTTTATACCACTTTTTATTAGCAGTGTCAAGGTTTGAGTGCTAATATTCTTAATAAATTAAAAATCAGCCACAACTTTAAAAGTTACCGGCTGATTTCTTTTTATTTCTTATTTAAAAAATTTATCATATATTCCAAACACGAATATAAATAATACTATTATAGGCAATATAAATGTAAGGTAGAATCTCATCCAGTTCTTCATCTTAAGACCTTCACCCTTATTACATTCCTTAAGATAATTATCCCATCCCCATCCATATCTGCTTACACAAAATAACAAATATACTAAAGATCCCAGTGGCAATATTATATTACTTACAAGGAAATCCTCAAGATCAAGTATACTTCCTCCAAAAGGCTTTAACCAATCAAATGCCCATGCACCAAAACCAAATACACATGGTAATGAAAGTACTGTTATTAGTATCAAATTGAAAAAACTTACCTGTTTTCTTGACTTCTTTGTAAGGTCCATACCACATGAAACTATATTCTCAAATACCGCAAGCACTGTAGAGAATGCAGCAAATGACATAAATATAAAGAAGAAACTTCCCCAGAGTCTTCCAAGAGGCATCTTATTAAATATATTCGGCAAAGTGATAAATATAAGTGCCGGACCTGAAGTCTGGTCTACACCATATGTAAATGTAGCAGGGAATATAATAAGTCCCGAAACTATAGCTACGAAAGTATCAAGTATAACTATTGTAACAGACTCTCCAAGCATACTTCTGTCATTACTTATATAACTTCCGAATATAAGCATTGCACCTATTCCAAGGCTTAGTGTAAAGAATGCCTGATTCATGGCACCGGTTATAACATTACCTATACCTGTTTCTTCTATTCTGCTTATATTCGGTACAAGATAATATTTAAGTCCTTCTGCAGCACCTTTTAAGAAGAATGAATTTATTGCAAGTATAATCATTACCACAAGCAGTGTAACCATAACTATTTTTGTAATGTTCTCTAACCCCGCTTCAAGTCCTCTTGATACTATAAACATACCTGCAACAACTACAACTACCATCCAAAATATCATTATGCCGGGCTGTGTAAGCATGGTATTGAATACATTCAAAACACCGTCGGAATCAAGTCCTTCAAATCTGCCTGTTACAGTCAGGTAAAAATAATGAAGCATCCATCCTGTTACAGTAGTATAAAACATCATCAAAAGATAGTTTCCTATAAATGCCACTATTCCATGTATATGCCACTTACTTCCTGTAGGTTCCAACTTTTGGTATGCCAGCACCGGACTTTTTCTTGCTGCTCTTCCTATTGAAAACTCCATAGTCATTATAGGCAATCCAAGCATTACCAAAAATATCAGATACAGCAGTACAAATGCACCGCCTCCACCTTTTCCTGTCATGTACGGAAACTTCCACACATTACCTATACCAATTGCACATCCGGCTGAAATGAGTATAAACCCGAGCCTTGATTTTAACCTTTCTCTCTCCAAAATATCCTCCTAATAAAATCCTTGATATTTTTGAGGATTGCAAGAACATAGTGTAAAGCAATCCGACATTAAAGGTAAAACACTTTACCTAAATGACTTGATAAACTGTAGTCAATCAAATGCAAAACATTATAGCACAATTAATGAAAAATTTCTATCTTATACCTTAAGTATATCCCATTATATTATTGTATTATTCAAAAATTAATCAATCATATTTAATCTAATGTATTGACTCTGACATTGCGTCATAGTTTATACTTATCTTTGTTAGGAGGTTCTCAAATATTTTTAATTAAAAAGGTTAGTGAAATAAGCGGTGTATCGGTGCGCACTTTACACCATTATGATGAAATAGGTTTGCTTTCACCTAAAAAAAATGAAAATGGGTACAGATATTATTCCGAGGATGATATGTCTTTTTTGCAAATGATATTGTTTTATAAATATCTGGGATTTCCTTTAAAACAGATAAAAGAATTATTAAAACAGGAAGATAAGGAAATACTCCATCATCTAAAGAAACAACTCGTTTTGATTCAGAAAGAAAAGCAAAAGCTCTTAACACTTATTGATACATTGGAAAAAACGATTGAATCAAGAGAAAGGAAAATTACTATGTCAACAAAAGAAAAATTCAAAGGTTTTACATATCAGGACAATGAAAAATATAAACAAAAAGCAATAGACCTTTATGGAAAGGAAGTTATTGAGGAAGCCGTTAAAAAGCAAAAAGGAAGAGAACAGGAAATTGCAGACGGTTTTAATAATATCTTTTTTGCCATATCGGATAATATGTCAAATGGGCTTAAGGCTACATCAAAAGAAAATACCGAACTGGCAAAAAAGCTTCATAAACATATTTGTGAGTACTCATTTGACTGTAGTGCGGATGTGTTTTCAAGCATAGGCTATGGATATGTTGAAAATCCGGAATTTAAAAATAATATGGACAAATTCGGAGAAGGTATGGCACAGTATCTGTGTGATGCAATTCAACAGTATGTAAAAGAGATTTAAGTGATAGATTTTTAATATATTTTCACCTCTAAGTATCGTTTTATTGTACTTAGAGGTAAAAATCAAGCATTTAACTTTATTTAATTTGTTTTTGTATCCATTTTGATATAAAATTTATACATTGCAATATAATTTTAAACTGCTATATTTTTAGGAGCAAATATGAACCAATATTTAGAGATATCTTTACAGGCTGTTATACTTTTTCCCTTTGTGGTCGCTATATTTACATTACCTTATATTGCTTATAACTACCATAAATACGGATCTGTTATGAGTCTGAAAGTTGTAATCGTTTATTCTTTTATTTTTTATATTCTGTGTATGTATTGCCTGGTGATACTGCCTCTTCCGTCTCCGGAAAAGGCGGCTACTTTGCACAGTCATAGAATGCAGCTTGAACCTTTTTTATTTATAAAAGATATTTTAAACAGGTCCGACATTATTAAAAATCAGCCAAAAACATGGTTAAGTGTAGTATTAAACAAGGCTTTTCTTGTAAATATTTTAAATCTGTTTTTAGCTATACCATTTGGAATGTATTTACGTTACTATTTTAAAAGATCCTTTATGGAAACTTTAGTTTTATCTTTTCTATTGTCCTTATTTTTTGAGATAACTCAACTTACAGGACTGTACTTTATCTATTCGGGTAGTTACAGACTCTTTGATGTGGATGATCTTATAGTAAATACTTCAGGCGGTGTACTCGGATTTCTTTTAATGGGACCTTTTATGAAATTTTTACCTTCAAGAGATGAGCTGGATGAAGTAAGCTATAAAAAAGGAATGGAAGTATCATTAACAAGAAGATTTATATCATTCTTTTTTGATATGTTCTTTATTGCTTTTTTGACTTTTATTTGTGAGATTTTAATACCAAGATTTTCCTTACTTTTTTCATTTGAATCATGTGTGTTATTTTATTTTTCAGTAATTCCTATATTGTTTAGAGGAAGAACATTGGGAAAATTTATCACAAGTACAGCCATTGTATCTTTAAATGAAGAACGTCCTGCATTCTATTCATATTTTCTTAGGTATATGCTTTTTTACGGATTTTATTTCTTCATTCCTTTAAATATAAGAAGATTACTGGAGAATTTAATACTTACAAATACCGATCCTTATAAAGATATGGCATATGCAACACTTGAACTTTTGGCAACTATTTTATACTTTATGATATTACTTACAGCTCTTATAAAATCTGCAAGACATCGCAGACTTTTGTACGAAAATTTATCGAAGACAAAAATTCAGAGCACTGTTAAAGTATCAAACTTAAATCATATTTAACTTTTTATACTTGAAATGTCTCAAATATTGATGTAGTATTTAAATATATAACATCTAGTTTTAAAAACTACATCAAGGAGGGATAAATATGAACTCAAAATATAAAGAAAAGACAAGATTCGGTGTACTTCCGGGAACCATATCAATAAAAATAAGGGAACCAGTCTCAGCACTTACTCACTTTTTGGGGCTTATTCTTTTATGGATAGGGGCCGGACCGCTTATTCAAAGAACTGTAGAACATGGAAGCTTTTTAACTTCAATATCTATGCTTGTCTTTATTGTATCAACCACATTATTGTATGCGGCAAGTACAATATATCATTCCGTAGTTTTAGACCTTAAAAAGACAATGATTTTCCGTAAAATAGACCATATAATGATTTCTGTATTGATTGCCGGAACATATACACCTGTATGCCTTACCGCTCTTAGAGGAAAAGTCGGATATATATTACTGACTGCTATATGGACACTCGCTATAGGTGGAATTATACTGAAAATTTTCTTTGTAAACTGTCCTAAGTGGCTGTCATCTTTAATTTATCTCATTATGGGATGGCTTTGTGTATTTGCATTAAAACCTATATTCAAAGCACTACCTCTGACCGGATTTTTGTGGCTTTTGTTTGGAGGTATCTCCTACACGCTCGGAGCTGTAATCTATGCCTTTAAATTGAAAGCTTTTAATGAAAAACATATTTATTTCGGTTCACATGAGATTTTTCATGTTTTTATTATGATTGGAACATTTTGCCATTATATGTTACTTTTTAATACATTGTCCTTTTATTAAATATTCTTTCAATAAAAGAACAATGTATATATAAAAGGTAGTTGGTCATGAACAACATCCACACAAAACAGTATTCATATGATTAGATTTTTATTTTGCAGAACATGAGGTTTCGATATGAAGAAAATTAAAAAAAGTGAAATGCTTAAGATACTTAAGATCGTATATCCCATTGTAGTCGTAGTAGTAGGGTTTACTCTTTCTTATGTATTTTATGTTTTGAAACTAAGAGGAGTGCTTGAGTTTTTTGTGTATAGTCTTATTATTCTTTTGATGATTATAGTGGGCAGAAAAATATACCATAAGAGTTAGAATAGCATTTCAAACCAAATATCAAACTTAAGGAGGATGTGAAAAAACTCGATTGAGTTTTTTCGCATCCCCATCTTTTAACCTCTATATTTCAAATTCATTTTCTATCGACAATACTTTGAGCTAAATTACATAAATCATCCAATGTAATCTCATCCAATAAATACTTTTGAAATATTCTGCCCATTTCCGAAATATCATTCATTGGATTAGATGACAGCGGCCTGACTTTAAAGTTTGTATTCTCAACATATTTTCTTATAATATCAATATCAGGAACATCTATATCTTCCTCTAAGATAACATCAATTCTTGCAGGTATCTGCTTCATTGCGTTACTATAATCAATACTCCCCTCTCTACTTGAAATATAACTTAAAAATTTCTTTGCCGCATTTTTATTTTTTGAAGATTTATTAAGTACATACTGCCACGTTGCTATATTAGTTGTATTTTTTTTGAACATAGGAAGTTCTGATACATGTATTCCATCTTCTCCATACTTTCCTGAATTCAAAAAAACATTTATAGCACCGCTATACATAAATACACATCCATACTTGCCGTCAATAAATTTTTGTTCCATTTGTTCGTATCTGTCTATCATTTGATTTTGAGGTGTATAGCCATGTTTCTGCATATCATACAAAAACTTAACAGCTTCCTTTGTATTATCATTATTCCAATTATAGTAGTCTCCATCAAACATATTTATAAATTGTGATAAATCATTATATATATATGTTTCATCCCAAGCACTTCCATATCCATACATGCCTTTACCATAATCATTACTTACAAATAATGAAAAGTCATCTAAATTTTTAATCTCTTCAAGTTCTGAATTTTTTATATACTTTTCATTTACCCAAAACATCATAATGTCCATAAGATACGGAACGGAATAAAAATGATTTTTATACATAGCCACTGATTCTACATAATCTTTAGGATATGATTCCAAAAGATCTTTGCTCATTATATCATCTAAATTTTCAATATATCCTTTTACTTTAAACTCACTTACCATCTCATCATTAACTGAAATCAAATCAATATCTGAATTTCCTGATAAAAGTAATGTTGAAATTTCTGCCTGTCTATTATTTGCATCATCCGGACAAGGAATTATATTTATTTTCATATTTAATTTTCTTGATACATCGTTAATATAATTTTTAAAATCAGGATTGTCGGCTTCTATATGCATGATATTTAATTCATCTTCATAATAACTGCTTTTTTCTATTTCTTTGCTATTCACATAATTATTACAAGAAGATAGAATTAAACAAATACATAATAAAATGCTAAAAACTTTCTTATACAAATCAGCTCCTATCTTGGACGCCTGCCTTCTCTATTTGCAAGAGGTAAGAATGATGAATGAGGCTCTGTCTGATACCAATATGCTACACTTGCAACATCATCCTGTCTTTCAAAGAGACCTCCATGTCCGACACCGATTTGCTGTATAGTAACTTTTAAATCTTCATCAAAACATATTGGGTCCTGTATATGCCACCTGTAGAATCCCCTCATCGGTAGGCAATCATCATTATGGTAATCATTGTGAACCAACTCATCATGTGATGAGTAGTATGGATATCCCAAATATGAGGTACTGTAATTTTGTTCAACTGTTTTTCCATTTATCTGTTTTGCAAAACTCCATGAACCTCCAAAATAATCTTCAGTTCCTGTACCGCAAATTGTAGGATATTCTATATCTCCGTCTATGTAAAATTTTACTTCTCCTTCTCCCCACCAATATCTTTCCAATGTGGTCAATGCAATATATGTCCCGATATAATGTCCCTTTCCTTTTACATTGTCCAATATTACATAGTCTTTACCTAAAGTTGTAACTCTTTCTCTTCTCCACTGAGCATGAAAATAAGCTATATCGTTAGGAAGATTATCTACAAGACAATAATCAATCTGATAGAAAAATGCCGGTATCGGATTTGGATGCTGGTTTTCCAAAGTTATTCTTGCTCTTTTATTAAAAGGCATTTGAAAATAACTGTTCATTCCTCTATTTGGTACTACAACAATCGGCATTGAATTCACTACACATTCCCTTGCAAATCCACAACAAAAGAAATCTCCAAGTGGACTCTCTACGGAAGGAGTTTTCTCATCGTCCCAATATATCCTTATAATCAGATCACTTAAAACAAAACAATCCGCTTCTGTTGTTTTATTTGTAACTGTAATCCATATATGATTTATTATACCCGGACCCGCTATATCTGCAAGTGTTACAGTTTCACCACTTGGTATATCCTTCAAACACGGACTTCCTTTTCTTGAAGGTCCCAAATTGCTTGATGCCATTCCACCTTTACCTTTTTCTCCTGTAGGATTTTCTGCATTTATTGCTCTACTTTTTCTGTTCTTTAAAATTGCTAAATTTCCTAAACTTCCATATAAATCGTACATAAACTTAACTCCCTATCTAAATTAAGATTTAACACCACCTGCCATAATTCCATCCATAATCTGCTTTTCAAAAACAGCAACAAATAATATTATAGGTAAAAGTATTATCCATCCCATAGCACTAACTAAATCCCACGGCACTCCATACATATTATCCCTTAAAGGAAGTTGAACTATAGCTACAGATAAAACCTGAATTCCGTT
This sequence comes from uncultured Lachnoanaerobaculum sp., assembly GCA_916720285.1. Classification (GTDB taxonomy): domain Bacteria; phylum Bacillota; class Clostridia; order Lachnospirales; family Lachnospiraceae; genus Lachnoanaerobaculum. The sequence continues at coordinate 8,044 of CAKAQP010000018.1, forward strand.
GGAATAATATAAAGGTGTAAAAAAATTATTTAAACAATTTATAAAATTAATAATACATACTGTGGCAATAGCAGGTTTCATCAAAGGCAATATTATATAAAATAAGATCTGTATAAAATTTGCTCCATCTATAGCAGCAGCCTCTTCCAGTGAAACAGGTATTTTACCGACGAAATTGTTTAATATCAAAACTGTAAACGGAATAACCGAACTTACATATAGTATTATCAAACCTTGATATGTATCGAACAATCCAACCTTTTTCATAAATTCATATAAAGGCCTTGCAGTAACAACCTCAGGTATAAGTAAAGTTGCAAGTATAAATGCAAACGCTACACTTATCCATTTTGAATTAAACCTTGAAAATCCATAAGCTGCCATTGTACATAATATTGTGCTTATTATTAATGTACTTCCTACTATTATTACTGTATTTCCTATTTTACTTAACAATCCTACATTTTCAATAAGAAATTTATAACTGTCAAGTGTCGGATTATTTGGCAAATAATCTATAGGCTTCTTAAATAATTCTCCTGCAGGAGTAATTGATGATATAAAAATCCAATATACAGGAAATAAGATAAAAAATGCAACCACTATAAATAATAACCATCTGCTTATAGATAAACATTTTTTATATATTTTATTTTTATTATTACTAGTCATATTCTTCTCCTTTTATTCACTGTATTTATTCATAACTCTGATATTAAACCAACTAAATAAAGCCATTAAAATAAAAAGCATGATAGCTAAAGTAGAAGCATACCCTATATTCAGGTTTGTAAAAGATTCCATTGCTATACGATAAGCTATCAATGATGTATCTTCTCCGGGCCCTCCGGATGTCATTGCATATACCAAATCAAATGATGTTAATCTCCATAATGTAAAAGGTATACATAATGTAATAATATTCCTTATAATTAAAGGTAATGTGATTTTAAAGAATATTTGAAAAGCATTTGCTCCATCTACTTTAGCTGCCTCATAAATATCCCCTGAAATGAACTGAAGCCCTGATAATACTAATATTGCAAAAAATGGCAAATCTTTCCACAAATCCATTGCTATAACAGCAATACGGGCAGATCCGGTGTTTATTAACCAATTGAATTGAAAACCCGGTATAAATCTTCTAATTAAATCATTTACCAATCCATAATCATTATTAAATCCCCATTTTGCCGCCATTCCTATAACTACAGCCGGCATAGCCCAGGGTATAAGTACTATTGTTCTTAAAAATCTCCTACCTCTGAATTTCAAATTAAGTATCAATGCAAGTATAGTACCTAATATGACATGAAAGAACATTGATACTACTACAAAAATAGAAGTAAATTCAATAGAGGAAATTACTTTATCATCTTTAAACACCTCTATATAATTTTTAAATCCTACAAACTCGTTTATACCTGACAGAACTTTAATATTATACATACTATTTTTAAAAGTAATAATTATAGGATAAATTGTGGTAAATCCCCTTATCAAAAGTACAGGTAAAATCAAAATTACAGGTATATACCTTATTGACTTTTTACTTATGTTCAAAATAATTCCTCCTATAAATAAAATGAGTGCTGCAGTAATATTTTATTTATAAATTCCTACACTGTAGCACTCTTTGGATTATATATTATTTATATTTATCTACCAAATCCTGTGCTTTTTTGCAAAAATCATCTACCGATATTTCACCCTTCATACAAGACTGGTAAATTGTTCCCATATCTGTGATAAACTCCATAGTTTGCGGAAGCATTGGACGTCCTTTTACATTACATTCTGAAGCGTATCTGCTGTACATCTCCTTTGCAGGATCACTGTCAGGAACCACCTTCTCAGCAACATCTTTTCTTGCAGGGTAACGATCAAAAGCCTTATATGACGCTTCCATTCCACCCTCAGATGCCATATACTTTAAAAATTTTATTGCCGCTTCCTTATTTTTTGATGCAGAATTCAATACATAACTCCATGAATCTGTAAATATAGCTCTATTACCGTCATCTGTCATTGAAGGCACCATAGCCATATGAATCTTGTCATCACCAAGCATACCTGCTTTCTGATAATCGGATCCAAGTCCCCACATAAACCAACAACCATATTTTCCATCATTTGCTTTTGGATTCATCTGCTCATATTTATCCGCAATTTGATCAATTGGTGTTTCATTATTTTTTACCATATCATATAAGAATTGTATTGCTTCCTTATTTTCAGGTCTTGTCCAGTCAAAATAATCGCCACCGAACATATTTACAAATTGTGCTATTTCATTAAACACATATGTTTTTTCCCAAGATCCACCATACCCATAAGTACCGTTTACTGAAGCAGCTGACATATATTTTTTAAAATCTTCCTTTGTATCTATAGAAGTTATTCCGGCATTATCCATTATTTTTTGATTTACCCAAAAGGCTAAATATCCTGAATATCCGGGTACTCCGATAACATTTCCTCCTTTATCGGTAATCATCTGCTCCAAATATCCCTTTGCAAATTCACCACGAATATCATCAGTCATAACTGTATCATTAAGTCCTTCAAGCCAACCTGAATTTTTAAATGATGCACTCATTTCATCATTTATTTCCAATATATCTACGCTTGAATCACCTGTAGATAGTATTGTTGTGATTTTTTGCTGTCTCGTATCTGAGTCTGTAGGTGCCGCAATTACATTAATCTTTAATCCTGTAGCATCTTGAACATTATTTAACCATTCATCAAAATCGGCATCTGTAGTATTGATACTATATAATGTCAAATCATATTTGGAATTTCCACCGTTTTCCGAGTTTTTGCTTGACTGAGTTGTTCCTGACCCACACCCGGCTAACAGACCTGTTAATAGTACTGTACTTAACATTACACTCTTTATTCTTTTATTCATCTTTCCTCCTTATTGTCCCTAAAACACTTCACTTACACATATAGGACGTATGCTTTTTGATAATTACATCATAGTAGAATTTATAATTTTCAAAAATACAATATATTATGATTCATTTATATTATTTTTGTTTATATTGTTTTGTTTTTTTTTACAGTCTATAATTGCTTATATGTTTACAAGGAGGTTCTTATGCCTATTATAAGATATGTCAAAAATTTTATATTTTCAAAATATCATCATAGATTGATTTTTTCTTTTTTGCTTTGTACTTTACTGCCTCTTATTTTAATGGGCTCAGTTTTGTACAGTATTACACATAAAATTGCAGGTGACAGCATATTAAATTCTATTATACTTGCAGATGATCAACTAAATATAAGAATTAATAACAGATTAAATCAAGCTGAAAAAGTATCTAATACAATTCAATATGACATGTATTCATTAATGCAAAAAATGTCTGATACTCGAGAAGATTTTGCAATAATTTCGAATGTTAGGGACAATATTTCTCTATTAAAATCAACTTTTGATTTTTATCATATTGATATTTTTTTAGACGATAAAAATATTGCAGCTTCAGAAGGACTTTTTTTTCATCCTCTATCTGATTTAAGAAAAACAGGTCTTGAAGATATTATAAATTCAAATCAAAAATGGATTTATAAAAAACAGTACAATCTTCCTTATGTCATTAATAACACAAAAAATACTCAAGATGTAATAGCTTGTTTCAATGTATTAAATAATCAAGTTTCCGGTAATACTGAATATGTTTATTTAGTACTCTTACGTACTGATGAACTTTCCAAAATGCTACAAGAAAGTTTTGACAACGTTAATTTAACAGGATATATAATAGATCAAAATGGCACCGTTATTTCACATACAAGCAAGGAACTCATAGGTACCAAGATAAATAACATTGATTTAAATATAAATCCTGATAATACTATAGTTGAGAACAGCAGCTTATATTATCACATAGTTGTTCTTGATAATGGATGGTATCATATAACCGAAATTCCAAAAAATTACATTTTTAAGCATATATACACATTACTTAGAACGTTTATTATAATAATATTTTTATCTGTCCCTATAATACTGTTGGTTATTTTTTTTACTTCAATTAATTTAACCGATAGAATTAGCAAACTATCTTCCGCTATGGATAATTTTAAACTTGGTAAAAAAAGTATTGATGTGGATTATATATCTGCATTAGATAACAATTATTCTTTTGATGAGGTGGATAAACTCGGACTGACATTTTTAAATATGCAATCATCGATTAATAAAAATATGCAATCTATTTTGGAGCTTACTTTATCCGAAGAAAAGCTTAAGTACCAGCTTCTTCAATCCCAGATAAATCCTCATTTTTTATATAATATTTTGGGAACAATACAAACTTGTCAAACAATAGGAAAAATAGATATAGCCAATCGTATGATCAGTAACCTTACTCGTTTTTATAGAATGTCACTTAGAAAATCTGATGAAAAGATAAAAATAAAAGACGAATTGGAAATTTCTAAATTATATCTGGAAATGGAACAACTTTGTCGTCAAGATACACTTAGCTGGACTATAAATGCTGAAGAAGGTATAGAGAACTTTTTAATATGTAAGTTTACATTACAACCTTTTTTGGAGAACTCAATTTTACATGGATACTCATCTGAAAAAACAAATATACATATCAATATAAATATTTGCTATGGAGATGATGAAGTTATTATTACTATAGAGGATAATGGCTGTGGTATTCCAAATGATAAGTTAGAACAAATCCGATATAAATTAAGTAATCATATAGTAGACTATAACCAACATTTCGGCATTTGTAATGTTAATAAAAGAATTTCAAATACTGACTTTGGAAACGGTATTGTCCTGATTGAAAGTGAAGAAAGAAAAGGTACAAAAATTATAATAAAATATGCTCAAATGGAGGATTTCTCTTGAAAAAAGTAGTTTTAGCCGATGATAATTATATTGTCTCAGAAGGTATAAAATTAAATATTGACTGGAATGAATTAAATGCAGAAATAGTTTTAATTGCAAAAGGTGGACAGGAAGTACTTAATTATATAATTGATAATCATGTTGATTTAATAATAACTGATATTGAAATGCCGAACTTAAACGGAATCTCTCTAAGCCGTGAGGCTATAAAAATTAATCCATATATTAAAATAATCTTGATTAGTGCATATGATAAATTTGAATATGCAAAACAGGCTGTCAGTATTGGAGTTTGTGATTATATTGAAAAGCCTATAGATTATGATTTCTTATATAAAAAGATAAAAAGTTCTTTTGAAATAATAGATAGAGAGCAACGTAATCTGTCTATTGTAAAGGAAAGCAGACAACTTATGATAACCAAATTTTTCCAGGAGTTACTATATTTCTCAACTGATAAAACATTAGGATATTTTGATAAATATATAAGCTATCTGGAATTGGATATAAGTTATTCGCATTTTAATATAATCAAAATGGAAATTGAAAGTTCTTCTATGCTTGAAGAAAATAACGGGGTTTTAACATTTCAAACGGAAATACTAAATATATCGGATGTATTCCTAAGTAAATGTAAAATTTTTGATAATGTCTATTATATACAGGACTTAAATAATTTAATCTTTATAATAGCACAAAACAGTAAAACACCTGCACATTTCCAGTATGTAATCCATAATGTAATTTCATCTTTTATAGATAATTATAAATCTCCAATATTAAATATAAATGTTGGAATTGGTACTATTGTTGACAGTATATCAAAGCTTCATGTATCATATGAAAATGCATGTCATGCTCTAAAATATAGGTTTTTTTATCCTAACCAAAGTATATTTGATGCTGTTGAAGCTACCGGTAAAGAATTCAGTTTATTATCCACATCAGATTCAGATGATGATGAACTTATCGGACTGCTATGCAAAAAAGATAATTCATCAATTGAAGAATGGCTTAAAAACTTCTTTGATGATTTATCAACAAAATATAAAAACAAAAATATTATGTTTATACGTATATATTCTCTGCTTGGCAAAATATTGAGATTTCTATATGAAATAAATATTGATACTAAGGACTTGGAAGAAAGAGTAATATCTGTATATAGCCGTTTTGATACATTTCACACATATGAGCAATTTTTATTATGGATGAGAGAACTTTGCAATTTGGTATGTGATAAACTAAATTTTTCTCTAAGATCCTACCATGAACATACATATGAATTGGTAGATAATTATATTAAAAATAATTTTGAGGATAATACTCTCAGTCTGAATGACATAGCAAAATATGCAAATATGAGTCCATCATACTTAAGTGCATTGTATAAAAAAAATAACAACCAAAGTATAAGCGATACTATTACATCATACCGCATTGATGCAGCAAAAGAATATTTAATTAAAACAAACTTATCTTTAAAAGAAATAAGTATTAAATGCGGTTATGCAAACCAATATTATTTCAGCACAAGTTTTAAAAAACAATTAGGCATATCTCCATCCAGCTACAGAGAAAAGTATTCATCATTATAAATTTATTAAAAGCTTATAGAGGAGTGACTCGTTTTGAGTTACTCCTCTATCTTTTTTTCTATTATTTATAATTTACTATCTTTCCGAAATCAGGCTTTAAGCTTGCTCCACCTACAAGACCGCCGTCGATATCAGCTTCTGCGAAAAGCTCTGCCGCATTTCCTGCATTAACTGAACCGCCGTACTGAATTCTGATTTTCTCGGCTACATCGCTTCCATAAACCTCTTTGATGCACTCTCTGATAGCCTTACAAACTTCCTCAGCCTGTGCAGTTGTAGCAGTCTTACCTGTACCGATTGCCCAGATTGGCTCATAAGCGATAACAGCCTTTGCAGCGTTCTCGGCACTTACATTCTGGAATGCAATCTTTATCTGTGTTCTGATAAAGTCTATTGCAATACCCTGCTCTCTCTGTGTAAGAGTCTCACCGCAGCAGATGATTGGTGTGATACCATGTTCAAATGCCTTAAGTACTTTCTTGTTTACAGTCTCATCTGTCTCCGCAAAGTATTCTCTTCTCTCTGAATGTCCGATGATAACATACTTAACACCTACATCTGCAAGCATATTTGGTGCTATTTCTCCTGTATATGCACCGTTCTCTTCATAGTACATATTCTCTGCACCGATCTGAATATTGCTTCCCTTTGCAGCCTCTATAGCCGGTATTATATCAATTGCCGGTACACAGAATACAACATCTACTTCTTCATTTGCAACTAAAGGCTTTAACTCATTGATTAATGCAGTTGTCTCTGAAGGAGTTTTATTCATCTTCCAGTTACCTGCAATAATTTTTCTTCTTGCCATAATATTCTCCGTTCTTTTAGGGAACCTCGGCATTCCCCTATATTTTAAAAATTTTATCTGTTGTCAGCTGCTGCTACACCCGGTAATTCCTTACCCTCTAAGAACTCAAGTGAAGCACCGCCACCTGTAGAAATATGTGTCATCTTATCTGCAAATCCGAGTCTCTTTACTGCATTTACGGAATCTCCACCACCGATAACAGTTGTAGCATCCTTAAGGTCGGCTACAGCTCTACATACCTCAAGTGTTCCCTCTGCAAACTTCTCAAACTCGAATACACCCATAGGTCCGTTCCATACTACAGTCTTTGCACCTTCAAGAGCCTTCTTGTAGTTCTCTATTGTCTTAGGTCCGATATCAAATCCTGACCATCCCGCATCTATAGTATCTACTACCTTAGACTCTGTATCATTTGAGAATTCCTTACCCTCTACATGGTCTACAGGAAGTAAAAGGTTTACTCCTCTTTCCTTAGCCTTGTTTACCATCTCAAGTGCATAGTCAAGCTTATCCTCTTCACAAAGTGAGTTTCCGATTTCCTCTCCCTTTGCCTTTAAGAATGTATATGCCATACCACCACCGATAATAAGTGTATCTACCTTCTCTAAGAGGTTATTGATAACATTAATCTTATCTGAAACCTTAGCTCCACCAAGGATTGCTACGAATGGACGAACAGGATTCTCTACAGCCTCTCCGAGGAACTTGATTTCCTTCTCCATAAGATATCCTACTACATTCTCCTTACAGAACTTAGTTACACCCACATTTGAGCAATGTGCTCTATGTGCTGTACCGAATGCATCGTTTACAAAGATATTGTCATCACAAAGTGCAGCAAGCTCTTTTGCATACTCTACAGCTGAATCTTCCTTACCGTACTTTGTCTCTTCAGCTCTGTATCTTGTATTCTCTAATAATAGAACTTCTCCGTCCTTAAGCTCTGCAGCAAGCTTTCTTGTTTCTTCTCCTGTTACCTTAGGATCTGAAACGAACTTTACATTTACTCCAAGTCTCTCTGAAAGTGCAGGAGCTACAGGTGCAAGGCTCATCTCAGGTAAAGGCTCACCCTTCGGTTTTCCAAGATGTGAGCAAAGGATAACTTTAGCTCCTCCATCAAGGAGTTTCTTTATTGTAGGGATTGCTCCGTCTATACGATTATAGTTCTGGATAACTCCGTCCTTTAGCGGAACATTGAAATCACAACGAACCAATACTTTCTGACCTTTTAAGTTCTTTAAATCATCTACTGTTTTCTTGTTAAGCATAGCTTCTCCTTATTAAATAAAAAAGGTGGTCCGGCCCAATATGACCGGACCACCTTGGTCTCTTATACTATTTATAATTATGCTAATTCAGCAAAGTACTTGATTGTTCTAACCATCTGTGATGTGTAAGAATTCTCGTTATCATACCATGAAACAACCTGAACCTGATATAAATCATCAGCTATTGGTGTTACCATTGTCTGTGTTGCATCAAATAATGAACCATACTGCATACCGATAACATCTGATGAAACGATCTCATCCTCTGTGTATCCGAATGACTCAGATGCAGCAGCTTTCATTGCAGCATTGATATCTTCTTTTGTAAGTCCTGCCTTCTTTACAACAGCTGTAAGGATTGTTGTAGAACCTGTTGGAACAGGAACTCTCTGTGCAGATCCGATAAGCTTTCCGTTAAGCTCAGGGATAACAAGACCGATAGCCTTTGCAGCACCTGTTGAGTTAGGTACGATATTTGCAGCACCTGCTCTTGCTCTTCTAAGGTCACCCTTTCTGTGTGGTCCGTCAAGGATCATCTGATCACCTGTATAAGCATGGATTGTGCTCATGATACCGCTCTGGATAGGTGCAAGCTTGTTAAGTGTATCAGCCATAGGTGCGAGACAGTTTGTTGTACATGAAGCAGCTGAAATAACTGTATCACTTGCCTTAAGTGTCTTCTCGTTTACGCTGAATACAACTGTAGGAAGATCATTTCCTGCAGGAGCTGAAATAACAACCTTCTTAGCACCTGCGCTGATATGTGCTGATGCCTTATCCTTTGATGTATAGAAACCTGTACACTCAAGTACAACGTCTACACCGATCTGTCCCCAAGGAAGCTTTGAAGCATCTGCCTCTTTGTAGATTGTGATCTTCTTTCCGTCAACTGTGATTGAATCCTCACCTGCTTCTACTGTATGCTTTCCTTCTCCTATACGTCCTGCAAATCCGCCCTGTGCTGTATCATACTTTAAAAGATGTGCCAACATCTTAGGATCTGTAAGATCATTGATTGCTACTACTTCATATCCGTCAGCCTCAAACATCTGTCTGAAAGCTAAACGACCAATACGTCCAAAACCGTTAATTGCTACCTTTACTGACATTTTAGTTCCTCCTAAAATTAGTACTTAAAATGATGTTTATCTCAATTGATAATTATTCATCAATTACTCTCAATTGTACAAAATTATAAACATAATTGCAAGTACATCTTTAAAACTTCTTATTTATATTTCATTCTTTACATATCCCGCAATATTTGTTGCATGATCTGAGATACGCTCCAAATTACTTATTATATCAAGGAATGCGATTCCGGCCTGCGGATTACAATCTCCCTTTGACAATCTTTCGATATGCTTCTCTCTCATTTCATCCTCAAGCATATCTACTTCATCCTCAAGCTTATTGACCTTTCTCACAGCTCTAAGAGCATCACCTCTTCTTGCATTAAGTGCGGTTTCAAAGGCTTCGATACTGTCTTTTGAAATTTCTGCAAGGTCTTCTTTACCGAGATCACTGAACTCAAGATCGTTATCTATCATATACTTTGCATTTTCAGAAAGGTTATCGGCATGATCACCGACTCTTTCTATATCGGTTACCATATTAAAGAGATTATTTATATGCTTCTTCTGACTTTCACTTAATGAAAGATTGTCTACCTTTATAAGGAATTCAGTCAAAGCTTCCTGCATATCATCAAGCTTCTTTTCACATTTTGCAACTGTTTCTATATCTTCAAGGCTCTTATTGTTGATGGCACTCATAGCCGCATTTAAGCTTTTTAGAGCAATTTCTCCCATGCGGGTAACTTCATTATTTGCAGTCTGTACAGCAAAAGCAGGGCTTAGAAGAACTCTTTCATCAAGCTGTAGTACAGGCTCTTTTTCTTCTTCCAAAACTTCATCATCCTTACCTCTTACAATCATTCCTGAAAGTTTTACAAGCAATCCCGCAAAAGGATAAAGTAGTGTAGTCATTGTAAGATTAAAGAATGTATGAAATATTGAAATCTCTACAGCATTGATAGTGTGATTTGCAAGCTTTGTATTAACTGTAAATACTATAAATCCAAGTATACCGAAGACTATAGCACCTATTGTATTGAATAAAAGATGTATAGCTGCGGCTCTCTTTGCAGTTCTTGAGCTTCCCAAACTTGAAATAATCGCTGTAACACATGAACCGATATTTTGTCCGAGGGTTATATATATAGCTGCCGCAGTATTTACCACACCGTTAAATGCAAGTGTCTGTAAAATACCTACAGATGCTGATGAGCTTTGCATAAGCGCTGTTACTACAATACCTACTATGATACCAAGTATCGGATTACCACCAAGTACTCTAAACGCTTCAGAGAATATAGGAGCACTTGTGAAAGGCTTTATATTGCCTGCCATAAGATCAAGTCCCAAAAACAGCATTCCAAGTCCCAGAATTATTTCACCTATAGTTTTTTTCTTGTCGGATTTTGAAAACAGTATAAATATCGCACCTATACCAATCATTAACGGTGCATAGAATCCCGGCTGAAAGAGCTTGAGTGAATCGCCTATTGTTCCAAGTGATACTATCCACGCTGTAATTGTAGTACCGATATTGGCACCCATGATTACACCTACAGCTTGGACAAGGCTTAACATTCCGGCACTAACAAAACCTACTACCATTACGGTGGTAGCACCTGAGCTTTGTATTATGGCTGTTATTACCGCACCCAGTAAGATTGCTGTAAACCTGTTATCCGTTATCTTACTGAGGAACTGTTGCATCTTTCCTCCGGCAGTCTTTTGCATACCGTCCGCCATGATATGCATTCCATATAGGAAAAGTCCAAGACCGCCTAAGAATCCAAAGAGATATGATACATTATCAATCATTTTTGTTCTCCTCTTAAAACATACCTACTGATATCCTCTGCAGGATTAAAATCCAACAGCTATATCCTGTACATTCTATCAAGTTCTAATATTTTAAGCAATACAAGAATGATATTTCCGCAAATTAAAAAAGCACCCTTTTTACGGGGTGCCTTCTTAAGGATTTCTATATATAGGATTCATTGTAAGTGCTTCGTTATGATGATGTAATATTATCATACTTCTTCGTAAAAGAATTGAAATACTGTTGAACTTATTATGAATTATTTCTTAAACCTGAAAAGAATCTCTTTCATCCTATTTCAAGTATTTATCCATAATGTCACAGAAATCAAAGGTTGCAAAGTAATCCTTATCAGTCTCGGCTCTTCTTATAAGTTTTACATTTCCGTCTTCCTGTAATAAAAGTTCTGCCGACTTTAATTTTCCGTTATAATTATATCCCATTGAAAATCCATGTGCTCCGGTATCATGGATATAGATATAGTCTCCTTTATCTATCTTTGGAAGCTTTCTGTCTATGGCAAACTTATCATTATTCTCACATAATGATCCTACAACATCATATGTATGATCTGTAATTTTATCTTCCTTACCCAGAACCGTTAAGTGATGATATGCACCATACATCGCAGGACGCATTAAATTTACAGCACAGGCATCCACACCGATATACTCTTTATGTGTATGCTTTTCATGTATAGCCTCTGTTACCAAAGCTCCATATGGTGCAAGCATATATCTTCCGAGCTCTGTAAATATAGCGACATCTTTAATATCATTTGCTACAAGTACATCATCATAGACTTTTTTTACACCTTTGCCTATCTCAAATATATCATTAGGCTCTTGATCGGGGGTATATGGTATACCCACTCCACCTGACAGATTTATAAAGCTTACACATATACCGCATTCATTCTTTATTCTTACCGCAAACTCAAACAGTTCCTTTGCAAGTTTAGGATAGTATTCATTTGTAACCGTATTGCTTGCAAGAAATGCATGAATACCGAAGTACTTTACACCTTTTGACTTCATTATATTGAATGCTTCTATAATCTGATTCGGAGTCATGCCGTATTTTGCATCTCCCGGATTGTCCATTATACCGTTTGACATAGTAAAGATTCCGCCGGGATTATATCTGGCACTCATAGTCTCAGGCAATTTTCCACAAGCCTTTTCAACATATTCTATATGTGTTATATCATCCAGATTTATTATTGCTCCGAGATCATTTGCAAACTTGAATTCTTCTATAGGAGTTTCATTTGAGGAAAACATTATATCTTTTCCGCTAAAACCACAGGCATCACTTAATTCAAGCTCTGTCATAGAAGAGCAGTCCATACCGCAACCGCATTCTTTTAATATATTCATTATAAAAGGGTTCGGTGTGGCTTTTACAGCAAAATATTCTTTAAATCCCTTATTCCAACTGAACGCTTCATTTAATCTTTTTGCATTCTCTCTGATTCCTTTTTCGTCATATATATGCCACGGAGTAGGATATGTTTTTACAATTTCTCTTACTTTATCTAATGTCAAAAATGGTATTTTTTGCATTTTATTTCCTTTCTATGTATTGCTTTCTTCTTCAGATTCGGTGTTTTTCTCCTCTCTGACCTTTGCAATACTTGCAATTTTGGTATCACTTTCTCTGTCTATATTCATAAGCTTAACACCTGATGCGGCTCTTCCAAGCACTGATATTCCGCTTACTTCTATTCTGATAATGATTCCCTCTGTGGTTATAAGCAAAAGTTCTCTGTCTTCATCAACAAGCTTTGCTCCGACCAACTTTCCGGTCTTTTCATTATCTTTATAGCATATGATACCTTTACCGCCTCTGTTTTGGACTT
>CAKAQP010000019.1 GCA_916720285.1 uncultured Lachnoanaerobaculum sp.
TTGCCTTAATAATGAGCTTAAGTAATTCATCTTTTTTAAAATTATCGACTCCGAAGAATTTGACTACATCTATTGCCTCTTTTACATTTCCGGTATTCATCAATGTATCACAGTACATAAAAATATTGTCTTCATCCAAGTTCATCTCAGCCGTCTTATAAAGAAGCTTAAAGTTAATCTCTTCTTCCTTCTCTGAAGCTTTCCATAAATGTTCAATAAGCTTTGATAAAAGTATATTTTTAAATCTTGAATCAATGTCTATTTCATCCAATACACCTTCTATTAAAACTATATCTTCATCACTGATTTCACTGCTCTTTGCAATCTTTCCAAGCATCTCAAGCCTGTGCATATCATGATTTTTATCCAACTCATAAGACCTGTCTACAAGATTTTGCATATGGAATATCTTATCTACAGTCATATTTTTGGAATAATATCTGTTGCCCTCACCATCCTCTGTAAGTATAATTGCATTTTCCGAATACAGTGCTACAAAAGCCCTGTTATTTACAAGTTCATATTTCTTTTCACCGTTCAGTTCCGGATATACAACCACTATAGAACACGCTTTATCTTCAGGCACTCTCACATCGTATGAGTTCATCAGAAACGGAATGATTTTTGCCAATCTTTCATCTATATCATCATCTTCCAGAATTCCGGAATAGATATTTATAAGATGATCATCCATTTTCAATTTCATCGCATTATCAATGGTAAAAATCTTTATTCTCTTTATAAAGCCTCTGTATATTTCACTGTTATGCGGATAAAACTCTACAATATTTTCAAATATCTTTACCTTAAAGTCATCAGCCATCGAGTTTATTCTTTCAAAATGCTTCAGCACAGATTCAGGTATAGGTAAATCATATTTTTCCGGAAGTGAGTAAACAAAGTACTCATATATGCCTTCCACCGGCAATCCCTTTTCAATGCATCTTTCATACCATGCATTTACATACTTTTTTCTGACATTACCTTTTATAAAAATCTCACATATATCTGTAAGCAGTTCATTACTTGGCAATGCATTGTATATTGAAAGCAGAATATTTAATATAGCCCCGTTAATTTTCTTTGTCTCTCTTACAACGGAGAGTATTTTTTCCGAAAGATTAACCGATATGAGATTATTTCTTATACCGAAGCTAAGCGCCAACACTTCAAATCTTGTACAGCTTGTCAAAAGATGTGGATTTTTACAAAGTAACAGAGCATATTCCATCATCAATATTTTTGACCTGTCACCAAGTTCAAAAGCTCTCTTTAAAAACTTCTGTCTTTCCGCCGGGTTGTCTAAAAGACTTTCATCAAGATTTAATACAAGCATAAATTCAATGTTTGAATGATATTTCTTATATAAATCCTTGATAAGCTTCGTAAGATCTCTCATCTTTTCGGCATCAGGATACATATATGTATCCAGGTATTCTAAAATCAGATACTCATCTCTGAGTTCATGCCTGTTCTCTTTTATTTTTGAATCCAGACTGTTGATAATAGACTTCGCCGTAGCCTTATCTCCCTGCATCAGGTATATTTCCGCCTTTAAAAGCTTTACCAAAAAACTCCTGTGTGTACTTGCCTGTAATCTGTCAAGTACCGCAAGCATTTTAAATAAAATCTCATTTTTTTCGATTTTATCGCTGCAAAGTTCATGCTCAACTCTAAGCTTTACATAGCTGATCCACTGCTTTCTTTCAAATATTCTTGCTTCTCTTTGATATTCTTTTTCAAGATTTTTATTTATTACAACTTCAAGATATTTTTCATTTAAACCGTTACCAAACTTTATACTTGCAATATTTTTTCTGTCTTGCAAGAGTTCGGAATCTATAGTAAATCCAAGTTCAAAAGTATTATCTTCAAAGTTTTCGTTTTTAATTTTATCCGTATTTAATTTAATAAAACCTGCATTTGTTGATACATCAATATCAAGCAATCCCCAGTTTTCTTTGTAAACTTTTACGGTATAAACTTTATCTTCTTCTACTGTATTTAAGTAAAGCGAATCCGATTCAAGCAAAAAATTCACTGCCTCTTTATTTCCCACAGCCTGCAGGAAATTTTCAAGGTTTAATCTGAAGTTATTACCCTTATTAAGTACCTCATAAATCTTTTGATATCTCAGGTCCTTCATAAAGCCCGACTTACAAAAGTCTTTATACATAAAAATAGCCAATGCAATATTTATGTCTTCCTTTGCAATGACCATAAAATCATCCACTGTCTTTAATGACTCAAGCACAAGTACAGTATCGGTATTTTTTATATAAAAAGTATAGGGTATATCTCTTTCTCCGGCATTTGTTACCAAAGTTATAATACCCTCTATTTTTTCTTCTCCGTTCAAATTCTTCGAGTTGATTTCAAGTACAACTTTGTTCTTTATTCCGCCAAAAGTTGCATCAACCACTCTTACTCTTATATTGTCGGAATATGCCACTCCTCTCAAAGGTACTCCATTGTCACTTCGTACCTCTATTTCAAAGCGAACAGCTTCATCCATTTTTATAGGCAGTTCTATATTATCCGGCTCACAGACCAATATAGGTAATTCTTCTTCAATAATCCCCTTTGCCAAACGATTGATTCGCTCTCTCATTTATACACCTCTTCCATAAACCATAACCTACATTTTATCATAAATAATAATGAATTTCTATATCTAATCGGCAGTTAGTATGCCACAGGCAACCGAATAAAATCCTCGGTAATGTATTACACTTTACATAATATCCCATTTGTTGTAAAATCTTTATATTACACAGGAGGTCCGACGATGCTCTCAGAACCGATGACTTTATATAAGTTAATGATACTATATATGTTAAAACAAGTTAAATTTCCACTTACAAACTCAAATATATCCGACTTTTTTGTCAGTAAAGAATATACTACATATTTTATAGTCCAACAGGCTCTTTCAGAGCTTTTGGAATCAAACTTACTGAGTGTCGAGAATATAAACAACAATTCCAGATATGAAATGACAAAAGAAGGCAAGGAAGCCCTCTCTTTTTTTGAGAAACAGATTTCTCCGGCTATAATTACAGATATAAACGAGTTTATACAGACAAATAAATTCCGCATGAGAAATGAAGTTTCCACTACAGCAGAATATTATAAGCTTCCGGGAAACGATCTCATTGTGCACTGCGAAGTTTTAGAAGGTAAAACCCCGCTTATAAATATAGAAATAAATTCACCCGATGAAGAACAGGCCAATATTATGAAAAACAATTGGCGCTCATGCAGTCAGGATATTTATCAGTATATTATGAAAAGACTTCTTGGTGGTATGGAATAAAAGGGGCTGTGAAAAAACTCGATTGAGTTAATATAAAACTATGAAAAATCTCAAAAAGAGTGGGTTGAAAAATCAACCCACCCAAACATTTGACAAAGAACCAAAAAAAGAAGATAAGCTAAAACACATAAATTCAGAACTTATCCGTTTTATCTATCTCCTCTGATCTTGTTAGCGTACTATAGATTTTCCTATCTCATAAAACTTTTATCGTATTATTAAATTCATTCCTTAGCTTATCTCACAGTTTACCGTAAATCTTTAAACCTCATAAAGCTTTTATACCTTTACTTATCCTCAGCACTGTTATTCAACAAACCCGATCACATATTTATAGACATTAAAACTTAGCTTTTTTATAGCGGACCACGTCTTTATTATCATCTTTTCTATCGGTTCAAATTTCTTAAATAAAGGTTCTTCAAACAAATATATCCTGATCATATCTAAAATTGAACATACAACAAATATTTATACCGGTCTTACCCCGCATACCGAATAAGGCTAAAAATATATAATTTATAGAGGTACTTCCTGCACCAAAGCCTTCCATTATGCCGGAATTTACCACATAATGATGCGTCAATATCATAAACATACTGACTATCCTAAGTAACTCAATATTACTTTTTCCCACACTATCATTTTTCATCAGTCCCGCCTAATTATTGGAAATAATATCCTCCTCTAACTATCTATGATCATATCTTCAACTATTTATTGTAAAATTCACTCTCAAGCATAGCACAGAGTGCATGATACACAGGTAAATGAAGCTCCTGAACCTTATATGTCTCGGTTTCGGGCACATGTATTATCACATCACATAATGTGTCAAGCCTGCACTCCTTTTGCCCCACCAAAGCCATGACCTTAAGTCCCTTGGCTTTTGCAAGCATAGCAGCCTTGACTATATTTTTTGAATTCCCGGAAGTACTTATACCCCAGAACACATCACCCTCAACTCCTATGGAATTAAGCATCTGAGCGAACATCACATCGCTGTTAACATCATTTATTATAGCTGTTGAAAGAGATATTAAAGAAGGTAGGGAAACTGCCCTGAATCCACCTTCAAGATCAAGGCTTAATTTTTCACCCTCTTCACCGTACAGGGATTTTAATTTATCGGCAAGTTTTTCATCTATCGGTCTTTTTGCCATAAATGACTTCATAAGTTCACCGACTATATGCTCACTGTCCGCAGCACTTCCTCCGTTACCTGCCAGATACAAAATATTCTGTCTTAAAACAGTTTCTTTTAAAAGCTCGAAAGCTTTATATATACTGCTTTTGCAGCCTTCCAATACAGGGTATCTTATAAAAAGAGAGTCAAAAATTTCTTCCCTTGATTTAAATAATTTATCCATAGATTTACTCCTAAACATCTATATGTTTATCAGCATGATCTGCTTGATTATTATATTACATTAAATACTAAAAATCATTTAAAATAGTTTTGACTGCCATTTTAATTAAAAACTCAATCAAAGATCCATACGTACTTTATTTTGAGAATGACAGTCAAAATATCTATTCTATTCTTCCGATCTTTTAATATCAATTCTGAAAGTGCCAACCTTTACTTTATTGTTACAGCTAAAATAAACTTAAAGTTAGGCAGTATTCAGCGGTTATATTATCAGGAAAACAATTTGATTTATCCTCTATATTATTATAATAAAACTTCCGAAAGCTCTTATTATATACAAATCTTCATCTCTTTCACGCATGATTATTTATCGGCAGATCCCAATCTCTCACCTATATTGCCGCCCGGATGATTAAGACCGAAGCTTTCCCTATCTATCTTAAATCTGTTGGCAAGTTCTATAGCTATTCCTTGTAAAACGATCAGGAACACGGTGGTTGAATTGTTAGGAACTATATCCCACTGATCACCCTCATGTTCAAGGTCTATAAATAAATTCTCATGTGTCATGTCGTATGACTTGGCATTTTTATTACATGACAGAGACCATGTATCGCATTTTCTCTTTTGTAAATGATGGCAAAGTACCAAAGTCTCTGCGGTATTACCGCTTTTAGACAGTAATATCACCACATCCTCATCCTTTACTATACCGAGGTCTCCGTGCACTGCGGTATTTGTATGTAAAAAGCTTGCAGGCAAACCGTATGAATTCATAGTTCCTACGAACTTTTCGCATATAGGCACGTTTTTACCAAGTCCGGAAGCTATTACTTTTCCGCCCTTTTCTATGGCTTTATAACAATTTTCGAGAAGTTTCTCATACTCTTTTTCATCTATAGAAGCTATAGCCTTTTCAAGTATTCTAAAATTCTCCTCATAATATTTTATCATCTTTATCCCCTTCCTAACTCAATATTATATTACATATTTTATCCACATCACATGGATCTAAATCAGAATACAGCGGTAAGCACAAAACATTATTCGAAACTGCCTCTGCCACAGGAGTATTAAAATGATCGTATTTTCCGGCAAAGCTCTTAAATCTGTTGGTCAAAGGATAAAAATATTTTCTTGCGGCAATATCATGTTGAGCAAGTTTTTCCAATACCTCATCCCTTTTATATTTTCCTGAAAATACCACCGGATAATATGAATAATTCCTATCCAAACCTTCTATATCGGGGAATATCTCTATTCCGGGAACACCTTTCAGGTGACTGTCATATCTGTCCGAAGCCGCCTTTCTCCTGGCAACCGAATCCTCTATATGTCTCAAATTACATAAACCCATTGCGGCATGAAATTCACTGAGTTTAGCATTCATTCCGATTTCATCAGCTTCTTCACCGCCCGGACACAGACCGAAGTCTCTAATATGCCTTATCCTTTCGGACAGTCCCTTATCATTAAATACCAACGCTCCACCCTCTACTGTATGGAATACCTTAGTGGCATGGAATGAATACATTGATATATCCCCGTAACTTGCGATCGACCTTCCCTTATAATTAGCCGCAAATGTATGTGCGGAATCATATATCACCTTCAGTCCGTACTCCTTTGCTATACTTTCTATAGCCTCAACATCGCAAGGTATACCGTACACATGCACTGCCAGGATAGCGGATGTTTTCTTTGTGATCATTTTCCTTAGTTTATCCGTATCTATAGTCCATCTTTCCCTGTCTATATCACAAAAAACAGGCTCAAGACCGTTTCTTACAATAGCATTGGTCGTTGAAATAAAAGTAAAGGGTGTGGTAATAACCTCTCCTTCCAGTTCCAGTGCCTGTAAAGCTATCTCCAACGCCAAATGTCCGTTGGCAAAAAGCTCCACTTCCCCGGCTTTTAAATATTCTTTCAAATTATCCGTTAATTCCTTATGCTTTTGACCTGCATTTGTAAGCCATCTGCTCTCCCAAAGTTCTCTTAACTCTTTTTCGTATTCTTCTATTGACGGAAGCGTAGATCTTGTAACCAATATCTTAGCCATATTACCTCCTTAAGTACTATCCTATCTCCATTTAACAAGGAATTTGATCAGTTTTTTGTTCTTAAACAAATGTCTGTGTCTGTCATAAAATCTGTATACGCTGTCAGGTATTCTTACGACACCGAAAAGCAGCGGTGTATCCGCTTTCTTTGCCACATCCTTGTCCAAACTTATATGTGAAAGTTCAAGCACTATCTTTTCTTTTACCACATCTTTAAGTCCCGGTATATTCATAGAATATATAAAATGTGTACTGTGAGAAGGATAGTATATATGAAGATTCAGTCCTCTCTTAAATAACAATTCACAGAAGCCGTTCCGCATAGCGTAAACAGCCGCACAATTCATACCCACATACATCGCTTCTTCAGGTGTAAGGTCTACATACCTTGTACCCTTGACCGTAAACTTTTTGTTAAAAGGACAGGATATAACTTCGTAACCCTTCTCCTTTATATCTTTAGCCTTTTTCTCCCACACGGTCTCGGAAATATTGGCAAAATCCTTGGTTTCCGGTAAGAACAGTACTATCTTACTTAAATCACCTAAATTCTTTATCTTTTTTGTACTCTTTGTATTCAGTTCCGGAGCTCTGTTTGGATAATTGATCTTTGTATCTTTGGAAAGTCCCATAAATTTTAAAAGCCAAGGCAGGTATCTTTCTGTTGAATACAATTTATACATTGGCTCATAATATGCCAATGCTTCCTTATGTGCAAAAGGATGTGTGACATATAATTTCCCTTTTTCCGGATAAGGTGCATTATCACTTATATCTTCCATATTTGCACCTGTCATATCCGCAACTATGTAGTCATCTATATCGTATAACTTAGGTATAAATTCCTGTTCTTTAGTAACAAGGAAAACTATTTTTGCCCCGTATTTTGACTCAAGTTCGTTCTTTAACGCACACATGGTCATTGTATGCCCCAAGTTACCGTTACAAACAAAGTAATATTTGTCCTTATCGAAATAACTTTCTTTAAATACTATGCTTTCATTGTTTGCCATACTGATCATATCGATTTTTTCTCCGCTCTCAGTATTCGTCTTATCAATAGGAAGTACCTTCTTAATAAACCTGTCTTTATACAATCCGAGTCTGAAATCGATCTGAAGCATACAGTCTCTGTATATTTTGTCAGCTATAACGTTATTGGTCTCTTTATTGAAATCTATTGCATTTTGAACAAAGGTATTAAGGAATTCCATAGGTGTAACACCGGAGCACACTCCGCTTCCGGTCCTTTGATAAGCACTCATTGGCATATCTATATAATAATAACTTCCTTTTAGCAATAAATAATAAAACTGTGTAAAATCAAATAAAACACTTTCTTTATATTTTATCTTCTTAAAGTCTATAGCTTCCGTCCTTATAAGTCTTGCGGAAACATAAGGTATATAACCGCCGTCATGTGCATTTTTAAAATCTTCGAGAGTAAATATCCTCTTCTTTTTCAAAAACTTTTGAGTGCAACATACGGAACCTTCCGAATACTCCCTGCTGCCACCATCCAGTGCAAAAAGATAGGTGTTATGTCCGCAGAATGAACATTCCGGATGTTTTTCCATTGCATCTATCTGATATTCAAGCTTTTTATCATTACACCAGTAATCATCCGCTTCCAATAAAATAAAATATTTAGTATCTACCGATGTGACGGCATTCCATATATTGGTCTGCGCCCCCTGATTCTTCTCGGCAATAAATGCCTCTATTTTATCGGGATATTTTTCTTTATAAGCTCTTATTATATCCTTGGTATTGTCTTTTGAAGCATCGTCAAATATCTTTATAATATAGTTATATTTTGTTTTCTGAGAAAGTATTGAATCCAGTGCCCTCGTTATATACTTTTCATGATTATAACTTATAAGTAATACCGTGCATATTTTATTACCTGATCCCATTAATAATCCCCTTAATATAATAATTTATTTCTCTATCAATATTCTTTCATCAATATCGGTTCTTCTGAACATGCTGTTTAAAGAATATATAAAGTATGAACTGTGTGTAGGATAATACACATGTAAGTCCTTGCCCTTTGAAAAAATCAGATCACACAAACCGCTTCTGACAGAATGTACAGAATGACAGTTAAGACCTAAAATAACAGCCTCTTCCGATGTCAGATCTATGTATATACTGCCTTTGACCGTTTTTTCTTTCTTTATGACATTTGAAACTACTGTATATCCTTGTTCTTTTAATTCGTTTACAAGGTTTTCCCAAAAACGGTCGGATAAAGGCAGCATGGAAGTCGCTTCCGGGCTTAACATTACAATATTACCTACTTTATCAAACTTACTTATCTTGCTCTCCAATGTGTCTGTCATAGGAGGATAGTAGGTAGGTTCTTTAAGCTCCTCTCTATATTTAACTCCAAAGAATCTGTGTATCCACGGCAAAAACCTCTCGGTAGAATCCTGGTCATATATAGGTCTGAAAAAAGTCCACATTTCCGGGTGCAATGCCGGATGTGCAGCATAAATTTTACCGCTCATTACTTGTTTGGATAAATTTTTTTCAACGAGTTCTTGCATTTCTTTATCTTTAAGAATAATACAGTCTTTATCCTCGTACATTTTTGCTACAACTTCGTGAGTCTTTTTTAATATAAAAACAACCTTTTTCCCCAGTTTTTCTTCAAGAAGATCCCTTATACTTAAAGTTATCAGGGTATCTCCGAGTCCCGCACAACAATAATAATAATACTTATCGTCGCTAAGATCTAAGTTATTGTTGATATGATCAAACTCCACTTCTATATCCTCCAATCTAAAAGTACCTCTATAGCATCAACGTCGAAAACAGGTATACCTAACTTAGTGATAACTTTTTTTCTTTCGGCATACATATTATCTACAAATATAGCCTTGTCTTTTTTAATATATTCCTCCTTATTGTCTTCCGGTTTTAGCAGGATGATCTCTTCAAACAAACTCTCGGGCAGATCATATTTTTTTAGATCTTCGTATATATCTGTCTCATGCTTCGTTATAAGAAAGATTTTTTTGCCCTTGTTTTTACATTGATATAAGAATGATACCGCAGGTAAATGAACTTTATTCTTTATTATCAATGTATCGTCAAAATCAAAGTATACATTTTCATATTCATAATCTATCTTATATCTCGATATAAGACTTCTATCCAGCTTGATATGATAAGGATTTATAAAAACTTCCACATCATATCCCAAGGCATCATACACACTTAACAGTGCAAGGTTAACACCCCTTGCCCTTGCCATACACATAGTACCGGCACATCTTGTGGATATTTCAAGAAGTTTAAGCTTCTTATCACTGCTTTCCTTAAGCTGAAACCACCAAAGACCTCTGAATTTAAGCTTTGAATTTATAGTATCGGCTATATACTGTATCTCTTCTGTAAGTTCTTCATCCTTTGCCGATACGGATATTCCGGCAAGCAGTCTGTCTCTTGAACGTGGTAAAACAACTCTTAGTTCACCGTGCTTATCCGTAAGACAGTCTACGGTGATTTCTTTTCCCGGCAAGTATTCCGTTATCACATATTCGCTAAGATCTATATTATCGGTCACGTCACCGGCACTGCGTATAAGTTTTGCTCCTACCGAGCCCTGTCCTTTTCTCGGTTTTATAAATACCGGGTAGGTATCTATATCTTTATATACCTTAGGACAAAAACTCTCATTTTCAAAAACCTCATAGGTTATCTTTTTGTCTCTGCATACTTGTGCAGTACGACTATCCGCCACTATGATACCGGCTTTTATCTTGTCTTTATTCTCGGCAAAAAAATCCGCTACCGTATCATGTGTGGGGAATACCACATCTATATTATTTTCTTCGATAATTTTATTAAATTCATCAAAGAAGTCTTTTTCACTTATCATTGGCAATCCGCCGATATAGTTCTTAAATACATATTCACCGTGTTTATCCACAGATGAAGCACCGTATAATTCTATATTTACGCAGGTAGCCAGTGCATCATGCAATTCGACCGAATTTATTTCTCCTGCGGGAAATATTAAAACTCCTATTTTTTTTGACATCACATTACTCTCCGATAAAATTAAATTAATTTTTTTATTTTATTGACCATATATTCCATTTCTTCAAAGGAATATCGTTGATCTATAGGCAGCGGCAGCAAATATTTCTCAAGTCTGTCACCGTATCCTCTATCCTTTTGCCCTGCCCAATATCTTGCTATATATATATTATCTTCGATCAATTCGGATCTTACTTTTTTGTCGTCATCCATGCTTTTTACCAGCAGCGGATATACCATAGCAGGTCTGTCCGTATCTTCGATTTTAAAACAATTTATATCTTTTAAGCAGTTATGTAAATATTTAAAATTAGATATTCTTGTCTTTTTGCAATTTTCATAATCTATTGATGAAAGTATTCTTTGTGTCAGTTTAGACATCAACTTAATATCCTCACTGTCAATTATACTTTCGTTACGTCTGTAGACTTCATACGCCTCTGACGCACTTTTATCTATTCTTCTTAACAAATGCCCTGCCCTCTTATACGAATGATCGTATTCCAATTCGTCATCATACGGCAAGCTTGTAGAAAGATAGCCTCCGTCGGGCACTCCGAAGAATTTTCTTGAAGAATTAAATGAATCCACGGCATTTTTCCCGTTATCAAAAAAAGCCTGTGCATTATCTATTATTACTTTTTTATACTTGGAACTTATGTATTGAGCCTGTTCAAAACATACGCCGAAATAATTTGTATATAATACATATACATCTTTATCAAGTTCAATACCGGGCAGCATATTCTCATCTATCTCATAATATATGATTTCACATCCCTCGTCCTCTAAAACTTCCCAAACGACAGGACATGTATATGCCGGAATCTGTATCTTCTTTATATTCCTTTTTCTTATCAGATATCTGAGACAATTCCTGGCTGAGTTAAGTCTTATCTCATCCGTATATAACTCTTTACCACACCCAAGCTCCAGTTCAAAATAGCCTCCTATTTCTCTCATCATCTTCCCTCTATTCAAGTGAATATAGTTCTAAAAATTCTTTTACTTTATCACGACTGTTAAACATAAGGACATCCAGTATGGACAGTCCCGGTACAAACTCATCGGAAAATTGTTTATAAACTATCTCATCCATTTTTATAAAGTCAAGTTCAAGACCGTTTTTTGCAAACTCGTCTTTATCATATAATTCTTTTCCGCCTATAGGGTTGATATATTTCGTACCGCCGAGTCTTTTACAGATGTCCATGACTCTTTGTTCCCTTACAAGCTCTTCATCCTTTACGATATCCGAAGATACTATTATTTCAGTATCTATATCAAGATAGTCAGAGATCTTTCTTATAGAATATTCAATGAATTTAGAAAGATTATTTTCCTTATGATTCAATATTTCTTCCAAAAGTCCTGAAATCTCAGTAAAATAAGGTGCCTTCTTATATGCCATCTCGAAAGTCATATATAATTTTCTCATCGGATCGTATTTTCCGTCACCGCCCATTAATTCTATTTCATTGATTTTTTTAAATGAGCTGGAATTCTTCATAATTATATTAAAGACTTTTGCTTCACTGTTATACAAATACCTGTTTCTGTTGATCCAACCTCCCTTTATATAATTAACATCATCATATATTACAAATTTATCAACAGCATTTATTAATTGCCAATAACCCAAATAAGGCAAAAAGTAAGGTTGCATAATGCCAACTACCATGATCTCTCCTTTTTATGTCCTCCCACACACCATTTCGTATGCAGTATAGCCACTTTTTTAAAATTATCCAATGAACCCTCAGAGAGTTTAAGTAAGGTCTTTATCCCAAGTTTAATAAAAAGCTTCCATCTGAATCCCGCAAAACTTATTCTTTTATGAAGCTTTGTATATATATATTCTTCTATCTTCTCATTAAGTTCATAGTCTATCAAATACGACCTTAAGTTATTATATATACTGTTAGTCATATTCGTTTTATTACTTGAATGAAGTCTGTATGCTGCCATTTTTCTATCAGCTCTGTAGATCTTTCCACGCACCGAAAGCATCACTGCCAATGTTCTGTCAGCTATGGATGTATGGAAATCAAGTAATCTGTTCGGATCTTCCTGCGTCTTAAATATATTTCTGAAAACAAGTGCTACCGGATGCCCGGGAAGCATGATCCCCTTATAGTCTTTAAGGCTGTAATGCCTATTTGGACTTATCCAGTTGATCTTTTGCTTATCCACTGATGTTCCGTCTTCATTTACTATCTCTATATCATGACTGCAAGCTATATAATCTTTTCTTCTTTCCAAAAACCTAAACTGTAGCTCCAGCTTTTTGTTGTCCGTCCAGAAATCATCTCCCTCACAACCTGCTATATATCTGCCCTTCGCCATTTTTAAAAGCCCGACCAGATTAGCTACCGCACCTACATTTTTTTCTCTCAGTACAGGAACGACTATGTCAGGATACTTAGCAGCATACTCAAGTATCACTTCGGGTGTCCTGTCCGTTGAAGCATCGTCTCCGACTATCAACTCGTACTTAAAACTTGTTTTTTGCAAGACTATGCTTTCCAGACAGGTCCTTATATATCTCTCATGATTATATGTGAGCAGCACAACACTGAGTATTACCTCTTCGCTATCTTCCCCTGCTTTATATATATTTCTTTTATTAAAGGTCTTCATCTATATAAACAGAAAAATTCAATCCCTCGTCTCTTTTAAGATTAACGGCATAGGCTGTCTTCAGACCCGAACCTTTCATGTCATTAAGTAAAATCCTCTCTCCGAACGGTATATCAGCCAATATATTGTTATATCTTATCCCGTTATCTTTAAGAAACTCTATCGTGGATTCAAGAACTTCTTCCTTTCTTGCTGTAAGAATCAGTATATGATCTGTCTCGGGGATATTATCAAAAAACTCCTTTACCCCGGGCAATATCCTGTCTCCTCCGTTTTTATATCCGTTATGTACAAGTATCGTACCGTCCAGATCAAAGATCCATGTTTTAGGAAGTGATGACAGTTTAAGATCTTCCATATACTACCTCCTAATTATCTTTAAGACACTCATCCATAAGCATCACACCTTTATAGAAAGCTCCGCAGATAGAATCATAATCTTCCCATGCATAGGTCGTAAGTGATAACCATATAAGGGCATGTAAAAATTTGATTTTTTGAGCATCCACACCTTTAAGCTGTGACAAATAATAAGGTGCCAATTCTTTCCAACCATTTGTAGCTATATCAAGTCTTACTCCGTTTTCTTCAATGTAGAGTTCAAAATTCTTATTGTTAAACTGATCGTAATCTCCGTCTATGGAATAATATAATTTCGCCCAGTCATAATCCACATCACCGTATAACTCCGTACTTCCGAAGTACCCTCTCGGATCTAAGAATATAACATTAAGTTTATCGTCTACCATAGTATTGGAAAATGTACAGTCTCCGTGGATCAATGAAAAACTCTTACAGGTATACAGGCACCGGTTTCTAACATCCTCTTTTATCTTTTCTCTGTAGAAGAATGGATTCTTATAGTCCTTGCCGTTAATATTTATGGTCTTTTCAAGTGCAAAAGGAACCAGATTCCTTATCTTGTCCAAACGGGTGAAAGTCTTGTAAAAATATGTATCCATTATACTGTACGGATCCACTTCTTCTTTGGTAAAACCGTGCAGTTTTTCCAAAGATGATATAAGATTGTCTATGACCTTTTTCTTTTGCTCGGTATCCAGCTCTGCTTTGTATATGTTTTGTCCGTTTATCTTTTCCATGGTAAGCGGATTTAATTCATATATTATAGGTATTTGATCGAAGTTGTATTTTTTAACTTCGCTGTACCACTTTACTTCATTGACTGCTAAAGCCTTTCCCTGATCGTCTATAGGTCTTTTTATAAGTATATTGTCATGCACTTCTATACTGTTGAACGGTCTACATCTATACTCGCCCTCATGTCCCGAGATGCGTCTTATCGCCTCTAAGGTACCGGTTTCAACCGTATCCAGTAAGGACATTTCCTCAAACCCTATATTCTGACCCTGTAACCATCTTACGAATTCACCCGACTGCGGAGCCTGTGCCAGTATCTCCTTGTCTGAGAATATGAAAAGCCCCGCCACTCCGTGCTGCATTGACGGCTCTTCAAAAAATTGCCCATCCTTATAAGACCATCTGCACTCGAAGTCTCTGGATATACCTATGACATTGCCCCTTGTCTCATCAATATTTACTTCTTCACCCAGTATAAGATCCGACCATACGAACATAAACCTTTTACCTGCCGGTATATGTTCAAGTGCCTGATGCAGTCCTGCAGAAGTACCCTGTCCCTGTGCCTTAACGCTTATACAGGTGGTTCCACCGAAAGCTTCGAG
Source organism: uncultured Lachnoanaerobaculum sp. (assembly GCA_916720285.1). Classification (GTDB taxonomy): domain Bacteria; phylum Bacillota; class Clostridia; order Lachnospirales; family Lachnospiraceae; genus Lachnoanaerobaculum. The sequence continues at coordinate 15,142 of CAKAQP010000019.1, forward strand.
GTATTTTTCAAGGACTTCGTTTTTATAGTCACCTATTATTATATATTTCTTGTCCGGATATTTCTTGAACATGTGGAAAACTATAGGCAGATTATTTACCGGTACTATACCCTTGGGTTTGTTTCTGGTAAGATGTTCAAGTCTCGTACCCTTACCGCCGGCTTGTATGATTATATAATCCACATTTTCACCCTCTACCTTAGCCTTTATCTCACCTATCTGATCTTTAATATAAGCATCACAGACATCTATTGCTCCACCTTTCATAACCACTCTCCCCTTATTCAACCATAATGCATGGTCACATAATCTTTTTACGGATTCCGTTGCATGAGATACATAAAGAAGTGTCGTTCCTCCGTCAAGAAGCTCCTTCATTCTCTTTTCACACTTTAGCTGAAACGCATAATCACCTACCGCAAGCACTTCATCACATATCAGTATGTCAGACTTTACCATTGTCGCTATCGCAAATCCAAGACGTGCCGCCATACCCGATGAATAGTTCTTGATAGGCATATCAAGAAAGTTTTGAAGTTCCGCAAATTCAACTATCTCATCAAAATGTTCTTTCATGAATTTTTCATTATATCCGAGCACCGCACCGTTTAAATATATATTTTCTCTTGCTGTAAGGTCGTAATCAAAACCGGCTCCGAGTTCGATAAGCGGAGCTATACTTCCGCTGACCGTTACCTTACCCTCGTAGGGTTTTAATATACCGCATATAAGCTTAAGAAGTGTGGACTTACCGGATCCGTTTACACCTATAAAGCCCCATGCCTCTCCTCTTTTTATCTCTAAAGATACATCTTTAAGAGCAAAGAATTCCTTGAACATCAGTTCTTTTCTTATGAGTTTTATAAAATATTCTTTGAGATTATCTATTCGTTCGGAAGCAATATTAAATCTTACACTTACATTGTCGACCTTTACCACCGTATCTTCTATAGCTTTCTTTTCATGCTCAGAATCTTCATTTGCATTTACATCCCTACTATCATGCTGATCGTTTATTTCATCGATCAACTCTTCTATTATTTCATCATCTTTTCTTACATCCATAAAAGATCGCTCCGTCCTAATAAATTAAATATAAAGTATAAACTTATCCTGTGTTTTTAAAAATATTACCGTACCTAAAACAAGTGAAAACAATGACCATGCAACACCGTTTGCAATAAGTTCAACCGGAGGGAATACTCCTTGCAACACTATTGTACGAAATTGTTCTATATACAAATACAGCGGATTAAAATTCTTAACAAAAAAAAGCAATTCCGGATTGGATTCAAGCATACTAAGCGGATAAAATATCGGTGTCAAATACATCCAAACCATAAGTATTACACCGTAAATGTATTGGATATCCCTGAAAAACACTGTGGCCTGTGCAAGTATAAGACCGACTCCGACACATAAAACATAAACCTGAAGCAATATTACCGGTATAAAAAGCATAAACCAGTTGAATTTGATATTGCATACTATGAACACGATAAGCATAGCACCCAGTGCAAATAAAGTATTAACAAAAGAACTTGAGATTTTTGATAATGTGAAAATATATTTGGGTACATAGGTTTTCTTTAACAATGCCGCATTGCCGACTATAGACCACATAGCATGATTGGTTGATTCGGAAAAGAAATTATAAATAGTCTGACCTATTATAAAATAGACAGGATAGTTAACTATATCAAATCTAAACATATTGGAAAACACGATCACCATTACTACCATGATCAAAAGAGGACTCATGATACTCCATATATATCCCAGGAAGCTTCTTCTGTACTTTAATTTTATATCTTTTATTATAAGCTGCTTTAACAGTGGCTCATAATGTTTATAGGTATTTATTCTATCAATAAGTTTTAACATATTATTACTCCATCCTCATAACGGTTTTATTTATAAAATATCCTTACCAAAAAGCTTATAAAAGAATAAGTCATGTAGTTTGTCACCCTTAAGATCTTGATCGCCGGGTTTATATTTTTATTATAAATATCCCTATACTCCTTTTTAAGTTTATGCTCGAATTTTATAAATTCACTTTTTCTCGAATATTTCATACTCAACATGACCTTGTATTTACCGGAAATAACTCTTGCGATAATTGCGGCTATGTAATATTTTTTAGCCTCGGAACATATCTTTTCTTTGTAAAGATCCGAATAAAATCTCAGTAAAGAATCTATCACCAAACTGTAATTTTTTTCATTTTTCTGCATTTTTTCGATCGATACGCTCTGACCTTTTCTCCCTATCCTGTAATAATAAACTATATCCTTTATAAAAAGTATAGTATTGACATAGGGTATGGGATACAGTATGTATTCCGCATCAACATAATACGAGTTCTCATCGATCTTTATGCCGTTATCATAAAGTATTGCGGTCTTTACAGTCATGTTATGCATCTTTATATACAGTTTTTTTGCTATCTCATCAAACTTATATTCTTTATTATATTCAACGCCGTCAAAAGCAACTTCAAACTCCTGTTTGAGTTTGAAATTCGACATGTCACCGCTTCCGTCATCATAAGCCCAATAAAATCCCGAATAAACAATATCCGTATCGCAAGAACCTAGGCATTTTACAAGGTTTATAAATGCCTCTTTACCTACAGTGTCGTCCGCATCGACTACTTTAAAATATTTTCCTTTTGCATACTTTATTCCGTAATTGATACCCGAACCGTGCCCACCGTTTTCCTTGTTAAATAACCTGAAGTTATCCGGATATTTTTCAACATATTCAGAGGATATCGACTCCGTATCATCAACAGAGCCGTCATTGATTATCAACACCTCAATATCATCCATGATCTCGGGTATACAAAAAGAATCCAGGTTTTCCCTTATATATGCCTGTGCATTATATGCCGGAACAACGACCGATAATACCTTCGACTTTTCCTTAAGTTCCATAAGTATTCTTTGTTACCTCAAAACTTTCCGGTGAATAATGTATTACCTTGGTACCTGCATTTTCGAACTTGAACGGTACATATAAAAGATTACTGAGTGCGTTCTGTACTGCCGCCTGTTTATCTTTTTCAACATAAAAAAGCAAAAAGCCTCCGCCACCGGCTCCGAGTAATTTCCCTCCGAGTGCCCCTGCATTCATAGCCTTTTCATATAATATATCTATATCATTGGTAGATATCTTGCTTTCGATACCTCTTTTTAATTTCCACGTATAATCAAGCATTCTTCCGAATTCACTAAGATCGGTATCGGAAGTCAAGATCTTATGAGCCTCATCAACCAATCCGAGCATCTCGATAAGCTCTTTTTTCTTGTTTTTAATAGCAGTTTCGGTACCTTTTTGTATATCGGAAGAAAACCTTGAAAAACCTGTAAAAAACAACATCAGGTTGTCATTAAGTTCTTCTTTTTTCTTTGGAGATATGATTATGGGTTCCACTTCATATCCGCCCTGATTAAAAATAATTCTGTTAAGTCCTCCGAACGATGCAGCGATCTGATCTTGAACCCCGCCGCTTTCATTACAAAGTTCTCTCTCAAGATATATAGCTTCATCAGCCAACCTTCTCTTGTCCGCATACTTACCCTTTAACGCATAAAAAGCATTAAGCAATCCTACCGCAAATGAACTGCTGGTACCTAAACCGGAACGTGCCGGAAGATCCGCATCGTAAGTGATCCTAAGTTCATGCATGTCCAAATATTTCATCGCCTCTCTAACAGCAGGATGTTCTATTTCGTCTACGCTCTTAACGGATTCGGTTCTTGAATACACTATTTGAGAACTGTATTCAAAAAATCTCGGAAGATGCCTTACGGTCAAATAACAATATTTATCAAATGTTGTTGAGATGACAGCTCCTCCGTTTTCCATATAAAATCCCGGAAAGTCTGTACCTCCTCCGAAAAAAGACATCCTGAAAGGAGTTCTTGTAATTATCATTATTTTTGCTCCTTATATTATCTTTGTAAAAATCATCCCTAGTTTGATATAAACAAAACTAGGGACTTTTATAAAACTCTTTTACTTCCTGCGATTATACTATATTTTATTATATAATGCAAATATATATTCTAAATTAATATTTAATCTTAAGATGGGGCAAGGCATTATATTCTCTGTGTAAAAAGTCCCATATCACCCAATATAAAAGCAACTTTCAAGGCTTGTCCCCATTTTATTTTTTTAAGTGACCTCCCCTTACGTATATACGGTTAATGGTTTTGTTTTTCATTCTTTATAAAAATAGCATTTATATTACTTCTTTTATACTTTTTGTTATAAACATTACAGGCTTGACTTAATGCCCGTCACTTCGTTTTATATGCAGTAAAAATACTTTCTAAAATATATGCAGTAAAAATACTTTCTAAAATATCTTGCTACCGGATACTTAATAAGATATAATTACAAATTGACTTAGTATTTATATAATAAAGGTCGGTAGTAAACTTTTCGGAAAGGAGTCCGGTGTACATACTTATACACACCGGTATTACATTATGAAAAATAAAGATGGACAAGCAAACGACCGTATTGAATATATCGATATATTGGCGGTCCTTTCATGCTTAGCTGTGGTATTCTTACACTCAAACGGTATATTTTGGTCATTTAAAAAAAGCAGATGGTGGATATATGCCGATATTATAGAATCTGTATTTTATTTTGCCGTTCCGGTTTGTTTCATGCTTGCAGGAGCGACTTTACTGGATTACAGAAAAAAATATTCCACCGAAGAATTTTTTGCAAAAAGGATCAATAAGATTTTAATACCCTTTATATTTTGGAGCATAGTCGGAATCGCTATGAGATTTATTAACGGTTCTGTGGATGCCGGGATCTTTACCCCCTTGAATATATTGGACTCCGTGATCAACACAAAAGCAAACGGCGGTACTTATTGGATATTTATCTGCTTATTTACAACATATTTGATTATTCCGGTCTTTACTTTTATCCCCGAGGAGAACAAAAAGGAGATCTTTTTATATATAATATCGGGCTTTGTACTGTTAAATGTAACCCTTCCCTTGATATCTTCTTTGACCGGTTATGTGATACCATGGAATATAGGTTTTATTATGCCTATGGGTGCCAATTATGTTATTTATCTGCTGATCGGATACTGTATTGACAGATATGATATCAAAAAAAACTCCCGAATATTTATTTATATTCTCGGGCTTTTCGGTTTGTTGCTTCAAATGTTGGGAACACTGTATTTATCATTCAGAGACAACTCTTTGAATGAAACTTTTAAGGGTTATATGGGCTTACCTTGTATATTGTATTCAACGGCTCTGTTTTTATTTTTCAGGAATTTACAAGCTTCCGGGATAAGGAACGTATTATATAATGCAGCTTCGGTATTCAGAAAACAAGTGCTCGGCATATATCTGTTACATTATTTTGTTATGGCTGTGGTTAGAAGATTCATTACCTTTAACGATCAAAATGTTAAATACAGAATATTACTTGGATTGGTTGCGTTCTTCACTTCATGGATAATAGTAAAGATCGGTCAAAAAATTCCTGTTTTAAAAAAGTTATTACCCCAATAAGACATATTTAATTACAATACACTGAAAGGAATTATTTTTATG
>CAKAQP010000020.1 GCA_916720285.1 uncultured Lachnoanaerobaculum sp.
ATGCTTTCAATAAGATGGTGGAGAAGCTTAAAACCCTGATGGAAATGATGAAGCTTGAACAAAAGCAAAAGCGTGAAGCGGAACTTTTGGTAATGCAAGAGCAGATAAAACCACATTTTTTATATAATACTTTGGATATGATCGCCTGGATGGCAAGAAAACATGGGGCAGGAGATATAGTACATCTTATTGAAACCATGTCCGAGTTTTTCCGTATAAGTCTTAGCAAGGGCAAGGAGATGATTCCTTTAAAAGAGGAACTTAAAATGATACAGGCGTATTTGGAAATTCAAAGTATGAGATATCAGGATCTTTTTTCCTATGAGATTTTCTGCTCACCGGATATCAGAGATGAGCTTGTACTCAGAATGTGTCTTCAGCCATTGGTTGAGAACTGTTTGTATCACGGTATTAAAGAATCAGACAATCCACATGCAAAAATAATGATATCTGCAGAATCGGTTAGAGGTGGTATTTGTATACAGATAAGAGATAACGGTTGTGAGATGGAAGAAGTGGTCATGGAGCAGTTAAATTCTTGTTTAAAGGCAAATGACTGGGAAAACTGGAAGGGCGGATTCGGTGTAAAAAATGTAGGAAGAAGGCTGTGGCACAGCTTTGCAAAGGGTAGCGGATTGCATTACTCAAAAGATGAAAACGGATATACAGTGGCAACTTTACTGATTTTAAAAGAAGATGAGTAAAACAGCCCGGAGGTGAGAATGAAAAAAGTATTGATTGCAGATGATGAGCCTATGATCAGAGAAGGGTTGGCAGAGATGCTGATGTCCTTTGATTTCGGATTAAATATTGTAGGCAAAGCAAAGAACGGAGTGGAAGCACTTAGTATGGCAAAAACTTTGGGACCCGATATTATACTGGCGGATATTTGTATGCCGAGGCTTTCAGGACTGGATTTTATAAGCAAACTTCGTGAATCCGAACAAACAAAAACAGACATTATTATTATCTCCGGATTTCATGAATTTGAATATGCCAGACAAGCTATTTCTTTAGGAGTAAGGGAATACATTTTAAAACCTGTTAAAGAAGAGGAGTTAAAATCTGTACTTGAAAGACTGCAGGTACCTTTTAAGGTGATAAAAAAGCAAAAGAAAGGCTTTGTTGCAGATTGTCTGGAAATTTTAAAAGAGCAATATACAAACAGAGATATGGACTTAAAATATGTGGCGGAAAAGCTTTTTGTAAGTCCCGATTATCTTTCTCATAAGCTGAAAGAAGAAACGGGACTGCCTTTTACACAGTGGCTTGTAAAGCTTAGGATTCAAAGAGCTGTTGAACTTTTAGAAACAGGAGAGTATTCCGTAAGTGCTGTTGCCGATATGGTGGGATTTGCAAACCAGCATTATTTCTCAACAGTATTTAAACAATATATGGGAAAATCACCGAAGCAATATGGAGGAGGAGTATGAGAAAGATCCTCACACGTCCCAAAGAAATGATCCTTTTAGCTTTTATACTTGTTTGTATTTTAGGATTGTTTTTATCGGAAAAATTATATGGTGAAACTTATGAAAAGGTGGAATCATACTCCTGCCTGATAGGACTTAGCTTGCCTGAGGTGGAGAATCCTTCACATGGAGCATTGATGGAAGAGTTAAATTCTGAAATGAAGAATCGTGATATTAATATAATAATGAAGGAAGCAGGAGGAGATTTCCTGCAACAATGTAAGGATATTAAGCAGCTGGCTGCCTATGGTGTGGATGTGATGGTCATTTCACCGATAGATTCGGAATCGGTAAGAGAGGCTATAAAGGAACTTAATATGCCGGTGATTATCTTGGAAAATCCGAAATTTTTTGATGCAGGAAGTGTGTATATAGAGTATGACAGTGTTTGGGCCGGAAGAGCTCTAAGTCATATGATTTTGAATGAACATTCGGAGGGGATTTTACTGCTTAGAGGCTCTGAGTATGATCCTGTAAGCAGACAAAGAGAGGCCGCATTTGTAGACAGCCTTAATAAGGAGCAGAGAGAAAGTTTGACAATACTTGAAGTCGGAAAAAACAGAGACGAGGCGGAAAGAGCCATGAAGTATTTTCTTATTTCAAATCATGATATAAAAGCGGTGGCGGGGCTGAGTGCACAGACATTATACGGTGCATATCTGGCGGCTGTAAAACTCAGAAATTTTGATATGGATTTTTACGGTATGGATAATGAAATGAGCATAAAGAAGATAAGTGACGGAGACTTTCATTGGATAGTATATAACAGCATGGCTAAGAAAATACTTGATGTGGGAGAAGAGCTGTATCTTGGAAAAGGAGTTGAAAAAAGGATTGAAATAGGTGGGTTGTAAATGTATATACCTGTAAACAAGTCTAATATAATTTTAGCGTTGATAATAGTTTACTTCTAATTTGTTTTCACTATTACAGGGAGGGTGAAAACAAAATCTAAATACAAAGTGACAAAATAAATTAATAAAAATATGAAAACAATATACAAAACGGCAAGTTATATATGTGGCCATTGTGTAAGATTGCGTTACGGATTTATTTAATTTATAATGTACAAAGAAATCTATGAAAAATGATAGTTTAGAATATGGAGGATATCTATGGATTATCGCAAATCAGCCACAGAAGTACTGGCGGCGATAGGAGGAAGTTCAAATATTGCTTCTGCTGCACATTGTGCTACAAGATTACGTCTTGTAATTGTTGATAACGGTAAGGTTGACAAAAAGACCATTGAAAACATTGACGGTGTAAAAGGCGTGTTTGAGGCTTCCGGACAGTTACAAATTATCTACGGTACAGGTACTGTGGATAAGGTTTATGACGAGTTTATACATGTGGCCGGAATATCCGGAGCTACAAAAGAGGAGGCTAAGGCGGCTGCTGCAGCCAATACAAATATATTTCAGAGATTTATAAAGACTCTTGGAGATATTTTTGTTCCGATAATACCTGCAATCGTTGCTTCAGGATTTTTAATGGGAATCATGAATGCATTGGACTTCATGGTGGCTAACGGATTTTTAAATATTGATACATCGTCATCAATATATGTGTTTGCAAATCTGTTCTCCAATATTGCCTACATATTCCTGCCTATACTTATAGGATATTCGGCAGCAGGAGTATTTGGTGGAAATCAGTACCTCGGTGCGGTTATCGGTATGATAATGATTCATCCGAATCTTACAAACGCATGGAATGTGGCAACAGCTACAGATATAGCAACTCAAAGTGTATTTTTCGGTCTTTGGAAAATCAAGATGGTAGGATACCAAGGACATGTTATTCCGATTATGATATCGGTGTGGGTAATGTGTCAGATAGAGAAGAGACTTCACAAAGTGGTACCTGCAATGTTTGATTTGTTTGTAACACCTCTTGTTTCGGTATTTGCAACAGGTTATCTTGCACTTGCAGCTATCGGACCGGTATTTGTGTTTGTTGAGAACGGATTTTTAAATGCGGTGCAGCTCCTTATAGCAATACCTCTTGGCATAGGTTCATTTATAATGGGTGCTTTGTATGCTCCTACAGTTGTTATGGGTATTCATCATATGTATACCATTATAGACCTTGGACAGATTGCAAAATATGGTGTAACTTACTGGTTACCTCTTGCATCTGCAGCCAATATAGCACAGGGCGGTGCTTGCCTTGCAATAGCTGTTAAGTCAAAGGATCCTAAGATAAAGAGCCTTTGTTTCCCTTCATCACTTTCAGCATTTATGGGCATAACAGAACCTGCAATATTCGGTGTTAACCTTAGATTTTTCAGACCTTTCCTCGCAGGATGCCTAGGTGGTGCTGTGGGTGCCATGTTTGTTTCCATTATTAAACTTGGAGCAACGGGAACAGGTGTTACCGGTATATTCGGAATTTTACTTACACTCTCAAATCCTGTAGGATATATACTGATGTTTATTATATCAATGGCGGTTGCATTTGCGGCAAGCTGGGTACTTACTCCGTCAAGCCTGATAGATGCAAATCTTGCTACTGAACCTGTGGAAGAGAATAAGAATGCCAAAGCTCTCGGAAATGTAAATTCTGCAGAGGTTGATAAAGGAGTAAGGGTAGAGATTAAGAAGGATGAAAATGCACCTGTAGATGTGGGTTCTCCGCTTAGCGGAAAGATAGTTTCTATGGAAGAGACCAAGGATGAGACTTTTATAGCCGGAATACTTGGAAAGGGAATATGTATTATACCTGACGGTGATACCGTATATGCTCCTGATGACGGTACTGTAATCGCTCTTATGGGACATGCTGTAGGTATGAAGCTTGATAACGGAGTGGAGCTTATAGTGCATGTAGGTGTAAATACGGTGGAACTTGGCGGAAAGCATTTTGAAGCATTGGTTGCAAACGGAGATAAGATAAAGAAGGGTCAGGCCCTTATGAAGTTTGACTCCAAGGCAATTTCAGAGGCCGGATATCTTATGACAACTCCGGTACTTGTAACAAACAGCTTTGAATACAGTGATGTAACTTGCGCTCCTCTTGGAGATGTGTCGGTAGGTGATAAAGTGTTGACTGCCGTAAAATAATATATCAAGAAAACAACCCCAGACCGAAAATCTGAGGTTGTTTTTTTACATAAACGCTCTTGGAGCTACACGCTTTATCATATCCAGCATATGATCATCCGGGGTGACAAACAGCAAAATGTTCTCACCGTTATTCGGGAAGATAAGACAATAAGAAGATGTTATATCTCCTGTGGAGTAGTCTGTTTTCTTGCCGTTTCTTTGACCGTTCATCTTAGGTGATGAAGTAGGGAAAGCGGTTTCCAATGTCTTTAAATCCACATTGAGTACATTCTTTCTCTTTGTCTTATTGTATATAGCGTCAATAGTCAGATCCGCATTCAATAAAGAATATTCATATTCTACAGATATTCTCGGATAAACCATATAATAAAATACAAAACCGAGTCCTACTGCAAGAATTACGGCATACTGTATGTAGAGTGAGAGTATAAGAAAGAATACTATTGCTACAATATTGATTGCAGAGAGTATAACGGCATTTGTATCGGGTTTATTCTTTTTTATAAGTAATTCATAAAATGTATCATTCATTGTTTTTCACCTTCAAAAAATTTGTAATAAGCATCGCGGTATTAAATATATTTGCACCCTCAAAGGTCTTTATATCAATACCGTACTTTTTTTCTATTTGCTCTATTCTGTAAACAAGAGTATTTCTATGCATATGCATATATCTTGCGGTTTCGGCAATGCTCAGATTATGACGGATAAAAGTATTCACAAGCTGCATGGTATCATCATCTATTGCTTCACCGATATGATTTTTTAAAAATTTTTCACATACAGATTTCGGAATATTATAAATCAGCTCACCGGCTCCAAGATCACCCGGACCGATTATTTTTCTATCGGAATAAAAGATTTGGCTTATAGTCAGGGCCTGACTGAGCTCTGAATATTCCTTTGTCAAAAGAGATAAATCGGTAAATATATCACTGTATGCAATATATGCTCCTGTCATGCCTTCCGTCTCTATAACATCTATAAGCGGATGTGCAATATTGTCTTCACCAAGATATAGAAAGCATATATGAGTGGAATCGGTAATACAAAGATATTCCGAACTCTTTCCCGGATAGAGAGAGGTGATTATCTTTGTAATACTATCATCTACTTTTGTCGGAACATATATAAGATAAAGGCGCATTTTGGTTTCAGGCTTTATACCAAGCGCCTTGACGGCATTTACCTGTTCCTTGTAAGGGTAAAATCCGCTAAGTATATTCAAAAGAAGATTTGCGCTTGAATATTTTTCCTTGTATGCAGTGGAAAGTTTTTTTAAATCTATAAGATCTATTTCATCTTCATTTTCAATACTAAGTTTTATTCCCGTCAATTTATATATTTTATTTAATTCGTTTTTAAAGTCATTATTCATGACTATATTATAGCTTTAAATAATGACTTGGTCAAAAGCTTTTGTCATAATAAAATAAAGGGGTAATAATACCCCCTTATCATAAAAACAAATTAGTTTGTAATTGTAAGCTCTGTTTCCTTATCAAAGATATGAACCTTTTCCATATCAAGAGCGAACTTAGCGTGATCACCTGTTCTAAGATTTGTTCTTGGATTTACTCTTGCTGTCATCTGGAAGCCTTCTACATCAAAGTATAAGAATACTTCTGCACCTAAGAGCTCATAAACTTTGATATCAGACTCGATAACGCTGTCAGGTGAGCTGTTGATAAAGAGCTCTGAATCATGCATATCCTCAGGACGAATACCTACTACTACAGTCTTACCGTTGTAAGAACCGTCCTTGAACTTAGCAATCTTTGAGATAGGAAGCTTAAGTGTATTTGCTCCAACCTTTAAGAATACATCATCACCCTTGTTCTCAACTACAGCATCCATGAAGTTCATCTGTGGTGAACCGATGAATCCTGCAACGAAGAGATTGTGAGGAGCATTATAAAGATTTGCAGGAGAATCAACCTGCTGAACAATACCGTCCTTCATAACTACAATTCTTGTACCGAGTGTCATAGCCTCTGTCTGGTCATGAGTAACGTAGATGATAGTAGCACCGAGTCTCTGATGAAGCTTTGAAATCTCGATACGCATCTGTACTCTAAGTTTTGCATCAAGGTTTGAAAGAGGCTCATCCATAAGGAATACCTTAGGATTACGAACGATAGCACGTCCCATCGCAACTCTCTGTCTCTGACCGCCTGAAAGAGCCTTCGGCTTTCTGTCAAGGAGCTTCTCAAGGTCAAGTATTCTTGCAGCTTCACGAACAAGTCTGTCTATTTCATCTTTAGGTCTCTTACGAAGCTTAAGTCCGAATGCCATATTGTCATATACAGACATATGTGGATAAAGAGCATAGTTCTGGAAAACCATGGCGATATCTCTGTCCTTAGGCTCAACATCGTTAACGACTTTACCGTCAATCTCAAGTGTACCGCCTGAGATATCCTCAAGTCCTGCGATCATACGAAGTGTTGTAGACTTACCGCAACCTGAAGGTCCTACAAAGATGATGAACTCTTTGTCTGCTATTTCAAGGTTGAAATCCTGAACAGCCTTAAAACCGTTAGGATAAACTTTTTCAATATTCTTTAATGATAAACTAGCCATATTGCCTCCTAAAATTTATACGAATTTTATGTTTCAAGTATATAAAATAAAGTGTAGGCTTTCAATCGCATGCATGACCAAAAATATATACCTTCTTTCGTCAAAATAACGAAGTGAGAAAGTGCCATATATGATTTACATAAAACAGGCATTATGCTATGCTAAGAAAAATATATCGACCGTAAAAACTTAATATGATAAAGGAAGTATACGATAGATGTAAATAATATAGCGAGGTAAGAAAATGAAGAAGGCATGGTGGAAGGAAGCGGTAGTATATCAAATATATCCCAGAAGCTTTTGCGACAGCAATGGAGACGGAATAGGTGATTTAAACGGTATTACAAGTAAACTCGATTATTTAAAAGAGCTTGGAATAGATGTTATATGGCTCTCACCCGTGTATAAGTCACCTAATGATGATAACGGATATGATATCAGTGATTATGAAGATATCATGACCGAGTTCGGTACTATGGATGACTTTGATAAGATGCTTGCAGCTGCGCATGAGAGAGGTATCAAGATAGTAATGGACCTTGTGGTAAATCATACATCGGATGAGCATCCTTGGTTTGTTGAGAGCCGCAGTTCAAGGGATAATGAAAAAAGAGATTATTATATATGGAAGGAAGGTAAGGACGGTAAGGAGCCTACCAACTGGGGTTCCGCATTCTCAGGTCCGGCATGGAAGTACGATGATAAAACAGATATGTATTACCTTCATCTTTTCTCTGTAAAACAGCCTGATCTTAACTGGGAAAATCCTAAGGTCAGAAAAGAAGTCTTTGATATGATGACAAGATGGTGTGAAAAGGGCATCGACGGTTTCAGAATGGATGTTATAAGCCTTATATCAAAGCCTGAAGGATATCCTGATGCAAAGGTATTGGGACTTTACGGAGATATGGGAATATGTGCCAACGGACCTAAGGTGCATGATTACCTTAAAGAGATGAATGAGAAGGTACTTTCAAAGTTTGATATTATGACTGTAGGTGAGACTGCGGGAGTTACTCTTGAAGAGGCAAAAAAATATGCAAATACCGACGGCAGCGAGCTTAATATGGTATTTCAGTTTGAGCATATGGATCTTGACGGCGGTGAGAAGTTTAAATGGTCAACAAAGCATATGCCGCTTGTTCCTTTAAAGGAGAATTTGAGCAAATGGCAGAAAGGGCTTGACGGAGTGGCATGGAACAGTTTGTATTTTTGCAATCATGACCAGCCGAGAATCGTGTCAAGACTTGGTGATGAGAGCGATGCCTACAGAGAACTTTCAGCAAAATGTATTGCAACCTGTTTACATATGATGCAGGGTACACCTTATGTATATCAGGGTGAAGAGCTTGGAATGACCAATACTGTATTTAATTCTGTAGACGATTTCAGGGATCTTGAGTCTATCAATGCTTACAGAGAACTTGTTGAGAGCGGACTTTACAGTGTTGAGGATATGTTCCCTAAGATAGCACATAAGAGCAGAGACAATGCAAGAACTCCTATGCAGTGGGATGCAAGCGAGAATGCAGGTTTTACTGCGGGAACTCCTTGGATTGCCGTTAATCCGAACTATAAAAAGATAAATGTTGCCGATCAGCTAAAGAGAGAAGATTCTGTATTCAACTATTATAAGAAACTTATCAGACTCAGAAAAGAAAATGAGATAATAGTATACGGAAATTATGAACTCTTACTTCCGGAAGATGAAAATATTTTTGCATATGTAAGAACTTTGGACAATCAAAAGCTTTTAGTGGTGTGTAACTTCAGTAAGACAGAGCAAAAGTTTGACTTCTCAGGCTATGAAAATGCTAAGGTCCTTATATCAAATTATAACAGAGATGCTAGGAAAGACGGCATATTAAAGCCATATGAAGCGACTGTTTTATTACTTGAAAACACATGAAAAACGTGATAAAATGTTGACAAATATAATAAAGATACTCAATGGAGGAGGATAAAATGAAAAAAAGATTCTTGAGTGTTGCAGCAGGTGTGTTAGCTGTATCTGCTATTTTGGCAGGTTGCGGTTCAGGAGCTGCAAAGAGTGACGGCGGTGCAGATAATCAGAGCAGTGCTGCAGAGACTAAGGCAGGCGAGAGCAAGGCCGACAGTGCTGCAAGTGGAGATGCCCTCAGACTTATCAACGGTAAGATTGAGATTGATGCACAGTTAAAGAAAGCTGCCGAGAAGTTCAAAGAAAAGACCGGACAGGAAGTCGTTATCGAGTCACTTGGTGGCGGTGTTGATATCCAGGGCCAGATAAAGAGCTACAAGGCTGCCGACAATATGCCTGATATGTTCGTTATCGGTGGTGACGGAGATTACGCTAACTGGACAGATATGGTTGCGGATCTTAGTGATACAGAGTTTGCAAAGAATACAGACTTTGCTTACAAGGATAAGGCAACAGGTAAGGTTGTAGGTTTCCCATATGCGGTAGAGGGATATGGAATCACATACAATGCTGATATCTTGGAGAAGGCAGGTATCGATCCGGCGACACTTACAAATTATGATGCTTTCAAGGCTGCTTTTGAGAAGCTTGACGGCATGAAGGATGAGCTTGGTATTCAGGCTGTAGCATCAGTTGCTGCAGAGGCAGGACAGATGTATTGGTCAACAGGTAACCACTTATTCGGTTATTACTATACAGGTGGTCTTGAGAGAGGCGACAACAAGTATTTTGATATGGCAATGAAGGGTGAACTTGATGATGAGAGACTTGGTGAGTTTGCCGATATGACAGAGCTTCTTTTCAAGTATGCAGATCCACAGGTACTTGTTTCAGGAACATATGATGATCAGCTTGCACTTTGGGCACAGGGAAAGACAGCATTTATTACACAGGGTAACTGGATTGATCCTTCACTCCCAACATACAATGTAACATTTAAGGCAGGTCTTTTACCACTTGCTTTCACAAAGTCAGATATGACAAGAATCCTTGCAGACTGCCCATCATGGTGGTGTGTATATAAGGACGGTAAGAATGTAGAAGGTGCTAAAGCTTTCCTTGACTTCCTTGCTACAGATCCTGATGCACAGGAGATTCTTGTAAAAGAAGCAGGTATGATTTCACCATATAAGACAAGTACAATAGAGCCTGAGACTCCACTTGCGGTTAGCCTTAAGAAGTATGTAGATGCAGGTGAGACATCTTCATGGGCATGGTCAAATATGCCTGAAGGACTTGCACAGAACGCACTTGGACTTGTATTTGATTCATTTGCAAAGGGAAGTATTACAAGAGATGATTTTGTAACTTTGATGAAGTCAACAATGGCTGACTACATAGCAAACAATAAGAAATAATATTTTTAAAATGCTTCGCAAATTATAGAACAGCCGAGTCTTTGAAGTTTTGATGGCGACTTTTTAAAGTCGCCATTTTTTTATAGAAAGATTTTTTAAGCTAAGTTTATTGAAAGGAGTGAAAATTGAATACAGATAAAAAAATAATTCCTTTGGCAATGCTGGCTCTTGGAGCAATACTTACAATTTATGCATTGATTTTGGACCTGACCGGGGCTACAGGAGAGCTTAGAGGATATATACTTATTTTAGGTGTTATTTTACTTATATTAGGCGTATTTAAAATGCCGCACAAGAAGCACACAAAGATAGTAAATATGGTATTTTTATTTCCAATGGTATTTACTTTTGCAGTGACAGTTATAATTCCGTTTATTTTGGGTATTATATATTCATTTACAGATTGGAACGGAATACAGGTTACAAGATTTGTCGGATTTGAAAATTACATTACAATGTTTAAGCAGTCGGACTATGTATATTCATTTGTAATTACACTTATATATACAGTTATAAATATGGTTTTGGTTAATGTTGTCGGATTTGCTCTGGCACTTGTATGCTCATCAAAGATGAAGGGGACATCATTTTTCCGTTCAGCTTACTTTTTGCCGAACCTGATTGGCGGTCTTGTACTCGGTTATGTATGGCAATTTATCTTCAATAAGGTATTTACAACCATATTTGCAGGTTCATTGTCAATGCTTACAGATGCCAACCTTGCACTGCTTGCTATTTTGATAGTAAATACATGGCAGTATGCCGGGTATATAATGCTTATTTATCTTACAGGTCTTCAGACTGTACCGAAGGATGTACTTGAGGCATCGGGAGTTGACGGCGCTTCAGCGTTTACAACATTGTTTAAGATAAAGATACCTATGATTGCAAATACATTTACAGTATGTATATTCCTTACATTGGTAAATTCATTTAAGCAGTTTGACTTAAACCTTGCGATAACAAACGGTGCACCAAGCCGTATTATGGGACCGAAGATTATCCAGGCTACAGAGCTTTTGGCTCTTAATATTTACAATACAGCTATAAGAAAGAATAATTATGCTCTTGGTCAGACCAAGGCGGTTGTATTCTTTATAATACTTGCAGCAGTATCTTTGACACAGGTTGCAATCAGTAAGAAGAGGGAGGTAGAGCTATAATGAAAGCACAGAAATCAAGAAATTTAATCGGCAGTATTATAGGCTTTATTATCGCATTCTTTATATTGTGCCCGTTCTTCCTGGTAATTATAAACTCTGCAAAAACCAGCGCAGATATAGTAATAAGTCCTATATCTTTACCTAAGAACTGGGGACAGATGCTTGCAAACTTTAAGGGTGTTATAAACAATGACAACTTCAGTTATTGGAGTTCTTTCAGAAGCTCTTTGATAATTACAGTGGTTTCACTTGTACTTTTGACATTGTTCTCATCAATGGCTGCATGGGTACTAAGCCGTCATCATAAAGAGGGTTGGTCAAACTTTATATTTATGATGTTTGTAGCGGCTATGGTTATTCCTTTCCAGGTAGTTATGCTTCCTATACTTACAGTCTTCAAGAATATAGGAAATTTTACAGGAATACAGATGCTTTCAAGCTATAAGGGTGTAGTATTTGCTTATCTTGGATTTGGAGGTTCCATGTCAATATTTGTATTGCACGGATTTATAAAGGGTATTCCAAAGGAACTTGAGGAGGCGGCATGGATAGACGGTTGCTCTCCTGAAGGAACATTCTTCAGAATAATAATGCCTCTTCTTCGTCCGGTACAGATGACGGTTCTTATACTGAACGGTTTGTGGATATGGAACGACTATTTGCTTCCGTCCATTATGCTTGGACTTAACGGTAAGATCAAGACACTGCCTATCGCAGTAAGCAGCTTCGTAGGCTCTTATGTAAAGCAGTGGGATTTGATTCTTAGCGCCGCATTCCTTGCTATGATTCCTATAGTATTATTATTCCTGATTGCACAAAAGCAGATTATTCAGGGAATGGTAGACGGAGCTATTAAATAAGATGTTAAAGGGGTAAACCCTAAATATAAGCCATGCGAATCCGGTTTTGCATGGCTTAAAAAATAAGGAGGAGAAAATGAGAAAAAGTGGAATATTACTTCATATAAGCAGCCTTCCGGGCAAATACGGAATAGGAAGTTTCGGAAAAGCGGCATATCACTTTGTTGACAAGTTAAAAGCGGCAAAGCAATCATACTGGCAGATATTACCTCTCGGACCTACAAGTTATGGAGATTCGCCATACCAGTCATTTTCCACATTTGCAGGAAATCCGTACTTTATAGACCTTGAACAGCTTATAGAGGAAGGTCTTTTGACAAAAAAGGAATGTGACGGTATAGATTTCGGTACGGATCTAAAGAAAGTGGACTATAAAAAGCTTTATGACGGCAGATTTGACCTCTTACACAAGGCATATGAGAGAGCAAAAGTTTATGAAGATGATAAATTTGCAGATTTTGTTTATGAGAATTCCAAATGGCTCTGGGATTATGCACTTTTTATGGCGCTTAAAGACTATTTTAACGGAGAGCCTTTTAATACCTGGCCGAAGGATATAAGAGAAAGATATGATTATGCCATCAATTATTATAGGGAGAAGCTTTACTTTGATATAGAATTTTATCAGTTCTTACAATATAAGTTTGATGAACAGTGGAAGAAATTAAAAGCATATGCCAATGAAAACGGTGTAGAGATTATCGGTGATATTCCTATTTATGTGGCTATGGACAGTGCAGACACCTGGGCGCACAGAGAGTTGTTCCAAATGGATGAAGAGGGTAAGGCTGTAGCAGTGGCCGGTTGTCCACCTGACGGTTTTGCTCCTGACGGACAGCTTTGGGGAAATCCGCTTTATAATTGGGGATATCACAGAGATACAGGTTTTAAATGGTGGATAAAGAGACTTAGAAAGAATTTTGAAAATTATGATGTTATCAGAATAGATCATTTCAGAGGATTTGATGAATATTATTCCATCCCTGCAGAGAATGAGACTGCGGCAGGCGGTCACTGGGAGAAGGGTCCGGGTATTGAACTCTTCAATAAGATAAAGGAAAGACTTGGTGACTGTAAGCTTATAGCGGAGGATCTTGGATATGTGACAGACAGTGTAAGAAGACTTGTAAATGACAGCGGCTATCCCGGAATGAAAGTCCTTGAATTTGCTTTCGATTCCAGAGACACGGGAAGCGCAAATGACTACTTGCCTCACAATTATACAAGAAACAGCGTGGTATACACCGGTACTCATGACAATGAGACTGTGATGGGATGGCTTGATGATATTACGGAAAAAGAGTATGATATGGTACTTGCATACTTTAATTTAAAGAAGTCCGATAAGAAGACTGAGGTATGTGATGCACTTATCAGAGCGGCAATGGGAAGTGTCTCAGATACCTGTATCATACCTATACAGGACTATCTTCACTATGACCACAGATATAGAATGAACACCCCGTCAACAATAGGTAAGAACTGGATGTTCAGACTTACCGAGAATGAGATAGATGAGAATACCTGGAAGAATATCAAGTATCTGACAGAGTTGTACGGTAGAGGGTGAGAGATTAAATTACGAAAATATAAGAACCTGTCGGAGGTGTTTGTTCCGACAGGTTCTTTTTAATGTTTTTAAATCTCTATAACCAAAGCCTGGTATCCTTCAAGCCTTATCTCTGTATCTGATACAAAGTCAACATTTTCCACATTGTTTAAAACAACCTTTTTACATTTTGAAGGAAGTTTTACAGTCTGCGGCTTGGTCCCGAAGTTACCGAGTACAAGCAAGGTCTGATTATCTGAAACTCTCTTAAATGCCATAAGTTTCTCTACCTCAGGGAGGTACGGTACGGTCTTACCATATACTACAGTCTCGGAATATTCCGGATTTTTTCTGAGAGCGGTAAGCTTTTTATAGTAAGATAGCAGTGAGTCAGGATCATTTATTTGTGATGCCGCATTGATTCTCTTATAGTCAGGGCTTACCATAAGCCATGGTGTACCTGTGGTAAATCCGGCATTTTTGCTGTCATCCCACTGGAAAGGAGTACGGCTGTTGTCACGGCTGTAATGCTTTACGGCCGCAAATGCCTCATCCGGAGAAAGTCCGGCTTCAATTGCTACTTTATACTGGTCACGGGTTGATATATCATCTATTTGTTCCATAGAGGTGAAGTTTACATTCTCCATACCTATTTCCTGGCCTTGATATATAAACGGAAGTCCACGAAGCATAAACTGCATTGTACCGAGGAATTTTTTTGCAGTTTCGCTAAGCTCGTCTGCAGGGATATAGTGGCTCACACCTCTTGGCTCATCATGGTTTTCGATAATGGTGGAAATCATTCCGATATCACCGATTTTTTCCTGAGTCTCAAAGCAGCATCTCTTATAGTCGTCGGGAGTAATAGGCTTGCAGTCATACCAACCGTTTCTACTTTTTCCGAATATTGTCTCATTGAAGTCAAACATACTTGAGAAATAGCCGTCATCGCCGATGAAAAGCGGGATATCCTCTTCACGCTCGTCAAATACTTCGCCGACTGTGAAAGCATCATGCTTGGCAAATGTCTCATTTTTAAGTTCTGTAAGGAAGTCACCTACACCTATAGCATCCTCAAGCATTCTATGTGGCTCCACAAAGCCGTCTTCTCTATCCGGTGAGTAGCAATAGTCAATTATAGGGAGAGCCTTCTTTATATTTATAATGGCATCAATTCTAAAACCTGCAAGTCCTCTCTCAAGCCACCAGTTAATCATTGTATATATTTCTTCGCGAACTTTTTTGTTTTCCCAGTTGAGGTCAGGTTGCTTTTTATGGAAGAGGTGAAGATAGTACTTGTTTGTGCCGGGGATCTTTTCCCATGCACTTCCGCCAAAGTAAGAACGCCAGTTGTTAGGCTCCTTGCCGTCCTTACCTTCTTCGATATAGAAGTACTTTCCATATTCTCCGTCAGGATCTTCAATAGCTTTTTTAAACCACTCATGCTCGTCTGAGCAGTGATTTACTACAAGATCCATAAGTATGTACATATCTCTTTTTTTAGCTTCTGCCAAAAGTTCATCCATATCGTCCATATTTCCGAATACGGGATCTATATTGTAATAGTCTGAAATATCATAGCCCTGATCTGCAAAAGGAGAGCAGTAACAAGGAGACAACCATATTATGTCAACTCCGAGATCTTTTAAATAGTCAAGTTTTTCTGTAATACCTCTCAGGTCACCTATACCGCTTCCTGTAGTATCATTAAAACTTTTTGGATATATTTGATAAGCAACTTTACCATGCCACCATTTTTTCTTCATAAATAACCTCCTAAGAAAATATTTTTCTAAAGTCATAATTTATCATAATATCATATTATATGCAAATATAAAAATAAGGTGTAAGTAAGATACATACACCTTATTATAAAAATTATTTAAAAATTTTCTTTAAAACCACACCGCTACCTATCATAGACAGGATAAAAGCGGAAAATACTATCATAATTCTTTTAGACATATCCATAAAGAAGCCCTGTGGCACTATATTTATCAAATTGTCGGTAGCCGGGTCAAGCATCCACAAATCATTGTTAAAAAAGATATGGTGGAAGATTATAAAATATTTTTCAAAATCTCCGGCAATAAGAAATACCAAAACGGCAGTTATGGCCAGAGTAATTAAAGTGCCGAATGTAAGTACATTTGACAGAAATGAAAATACCTTACCCTTTAATAATTTTACCGCTATAATGCAAAGAATACCGACTGCTATAAGTATATATCGAAGATAAACAGCTCCCACAAAAAGACCTCGTACATCCTCCATATGCGCAACCTCTCTTTCATTAAAGAAGGCCGTGTCGGGGATTCCTGCGATATTTGCATTTATATCGGAGAGCTTTTCTCTGTCACCTTTCAGATAGCTCATCATTTCTTTTGTAACATTCATAAGATCCGGCATTGAAATATCCACATAGCTTGTTACAGCATATTTCTTATATTCTTTTTCATAAAAAGAGAAGTCGGAATATGCCGCAATTTCTATGGATGTAACCAATACGATAAACATCAGTGAAAAGCTTAAAATAATTCCTAAAAAGAATCTAAGTATTTTCATTATGCATCCTTCCAAGACTTTATAACCTTCAACCTGGTGAATTCCTCACGATCCTTTTCTTCCAAAGCATTCGTGATACTCTTTGTGAGATTTTCATAGGTTGGAATAGTGATATTCTTTAAGGCATTGGCTCTTTTTTGAGTCTTTTTAATATTTCTTGCCAGACGATAAGCGGAATTTTCTATCATGGAGAGTCTTACGGTAAGTCTTTTTACTTCATTGAAGCATTCTCTGGCTTTATCAAGTGACTCTCTTGTAGCGTAATAAGCATATGTAGGCTCCATGGGAGAATCATCAAATCTTACAAGAGGTATTTCAGTACCCATTACCGACCTGGTTTTTATCTGTATACTGTCTTCAACAGGCACCGAACCTGCGATATCCGATACGAAGTCGATACCCAATTCGATATTTGCATACATCAGTGCCTTGTAAGCGGCACTGAAGGTCGTATCTATTTGTTTTTGGATTTCCTTAGCCTCATCAATCAATCCCATAAGCTCGCGGATAAGAATATTTCTCTTCTTATCCATCAAGCCATAGCCCTGCCTTGCCAGTGCCAGAGAGTTTTTTGAGGCTATCAAATTACCCTTTGTCGGGAATGTATTAATATTCATATTTAATCCTCTACTGCAGCAGGAACTATATCACCGTTTGCATCAAGTACTGTCGGCTTATAATACTGATCAAGTACCTTTGTATCTATTCTGTCAAGCTCGCCTCTAGGCATCAGACCCAGAAGTTTCCATCCGATTTCCAAGGTATCAAATATTGTTCTGTTATCATTAACAGACTGACCGATAAACATCTGCTCAAAGGCTCTACCGAATATAAGGTATTGTTTATCCGTATCGGACAATTCATCCTCACCGATAACTGATGCAAGTGCTCTGGCATCACCTACCTTAGAGTAGGAAGAGAAGAGCTGATTTGCAACATCCTGATGGTCCGCTCTTGTAAAGCCTTCACCGATACCGTCCTTCATAAGTCTTGAAAGAGAAGGAAGTACTGAGATAGGAGGATAGATTGACTGACCGTTTAAGTCTCTGTCAAGAACTATCTGTCCTTCGGTTATATACCCGGTAAGATCTGGGATCGGGTGAGTGATGTCATCATTCGGCATGGTAAGTATCGGAATCTGTGTAACGGAACCGTTCACACCGTTTACAATACCCGCTCTCTCATATATGGTGGCAAGCTCTGAATAAAGATATCCCGGGAAACCTTTTCTTGAAGGAATTTCACCCTTTGAAGATGAAACCTCACGCATTGCCTCCGCAAAAGAAGTCATATCCGTAAGTATTACAAGTATATGCATGCCCTTTTCAAAAGCAAGATACTCGGCAACGGTAAGAGCCACCTTCGGAGTAATAAGTCTTTCAACCACAGGATCGTTTGCAAGATTGATGAATGTGATAACATGGTCACTAACACCGCTCTCTGCAAATGTTCTCTGGAAGAAATCAGCCACATCATGCTTTACACCCATGGCTGCAAATACAACCGCAAACTTCTCATCATCATTGTTGCTGTCACCCAAAGAAGATTGACGAACAAGCTGTGCCGCAAGTTCATCATGTGGAAGTCCGTTTCCTGAGAATATAGGTAACTTCTGACCTCTGATAAGAGTCATAAGTCCGTCGATAGCGGAAATACCGGTTCTGATATAGTTTCTCGGATATTCCCTTGTGACAGGATTTAAAGGTTTTCCGTTTACATCGAGGGTCTTTTCCGCCTCTACACTTCCAAGTCCGTCGATAGGTTCTCCGATACCGTTGAAAGTTCTTCCGAACATTGCCTCGGAAACACCTATTTCCATAGGCTTTCCTGTAAGCTTGGTATGTGTATTTCTAAGTGCCATACCGTCGGTTCCTTCAAAAACCTGTATTACCGCTTTGTCACCGTTTATTTCAATGATTTTGCCAAGACGTCTTTCTTTACCGTTTACGGTCATTTCTACAATCTCATCATAGGCAGCACCCTTGACACCCTCAAGAACTACCAGTGGTCCGTTTATGGAACTAAGTCCAAGGTATTCTATTGACATGTTTTACCTCCTATGCATTCTTTTCAAGTACTTTTTCGTAGAATGTGTCAATATCTTTTTTGTATTGATCCAACATCTCGAGCTTATCATTAGGAACATCATACTTTATGGAAGAAACTTTGTCCCAGATACTGTCCTGATGCAAAACACTCATAGGCATGCCCTGATGAACAAGTGCTTTTGATTTCTGATAGAGATAGAGTATAACATCCATCATTTTGTACTGCTTTATCAGCGGAACACAAGTATCATCCTTGTGGAAGGCGTTTTGCTGAAGGAAACCTACTCTTATAACCTTCGCTATATCAAGTACAAGTTTTTGATCGTCAGGCAAAACATCCGCACCTATAAGTTTTACTATTTCCATCAGAGATGCTTCCTGATTGAGTATATATACAAGTCTGTTTCTGTATTCTACAAAGTTCTTATCCACATGCTCAGCATACCAAGGCGCAAGATCTGTCAGGTATTCGGAATAGCTGTCAAGCCACTGTATAGCAGGGAAATGTCTTGCATATGCAAGTCTCTTATCAAGTCCCCAGAAACAACGTACAAATCTCTTGGTATTTTGTGTTACAGGCTCGGAGAAATCACCACCCTGTGGAGATACCGCACCGATAATTGATACCGAGCCTTCACTTCCGTTTAAGTTTTGCATCATGCCGGCTCTCTCATAGAATGCTGAAAGTCTGGAAGCCAGATATGCCGGGAAACCTTCCTCGGCAGGCATTTCCTCAAGTCGTCCTGAGATCTCACGAAGAGCCTCAGCCCATCTTGATGTTGAGTCCGCCATGATTGCAACATCATAACCCATATCACGGTAGTATTCTGCAAGTGTCAGTCCTGAATAAAGAGATGCCTCTCTGGCTGCAACCGGCATATTTGAAGTGTTTGCGATAAGAGTTGTTCTGTCCATCAAAGGATTGCCGGTCTTAGGATCGATAAGTTCGGAGAACTCCTCAAGAACCTGAGTCATCTCATTTCCACGCTCACCGCAACCGATATAAATAATAATATTTGCATCGGACCATTTTGCAATCTGGTGCTGTGTCATAGTCTTACCTGTACCGAAACCGCCCGGAACAGCTGCAGTACCTCCCTTCGCAAGAGGGAAGAGGGTATCAAGAATTCTCTGACCGGTAATAAGCGGAACGCTTGCCGGGAATCTCTTCTTTATAGGTCTCGGAACACGAATAGGCCAGTGCTGTGTCATGGTGATCGGAATTTCACTGCCGTCTTCAAGCTGCAAAGTGAGAATTTTGTCATTTATCGTATACTCACCGTCTTCAACCACATCCAAAACATAACCCTTAAGGTTTGGAGAGAGCATTACTCTATGTAATATTGCCGGTGTTTCAGGCACCTCGGCAATTATGGTTCCGCCGTCTATAGCCTGTCCCGGTTTTACGGTTATATGTGTTTTCCAAAGTTTCTTTGTATCAAGTGAATCCACACTTACACCTCTGGAAATATAGGTTCCGTCAACCTTTGCAATTTCACTTAAAGGTCTTTCAATACCGTCAAAGATATTGTTAAGGATACCCGGCGCAAGAGTTACGGAAACGGGAGCACCTGTACCTGTTACAATTTCACCGGGCTTAATTCCGCCGGTTTCCTCATAAACTTCTATGACGGTTGCATCGGAAGTAAGTCCGATTACCTCACCTACAAGATTTTCTTCTCCTACATATACCATCTCATGCATTTCAAAACCGGAATCATTTGATGTCTTCACTATAGGTCCGTTTATTGCAAATATAATACCTGTAGTTGCCATTATAGTACC
>CAKAQP010000021.1 GCA_916720285.1 uncultured Lachnoanaerobaculum sp.
AGGCGCATGAAGGTCCTACTTGATAGACAGTGAGCTATTGGGAAGGGCTTTTTTTATTGTATAATGAATAAAATTAGGTTATAATTAAAGACAATGCTTAAATGCAAAAGCAGTGAATTTGTTTCGACTTTGTGCAAAGGAGTTATATATGCTGAGAGTTGGTATGCTAACAAGTGGAGGAGATTGTCAGGCCTTAAACGCAACGATGCGCGGTGTGGCAAAGAGTCTTTACAAATCTGATAAAGATGTGGAAATAATAGGTTTTCTTGAAGGCTACAAGGGGCTTATGTATGAGGAATACAGAGTAATGAAACCTTCGGATTTTTCGGGTATATTGACAACGGGCGGAACTATGCTGGGAACCAGTCGTCAGCCTTTTAAACTTATGAGAGAGCCGGATGCAAACGGCATGGATAAGGTAGAGGCTATGAAGTCTACATATAAAAAGTTGAAGCTGGATTGCCTCGTGGTGCTTGGTGGAAACGGTTCACAAAAGACTGCAAATCTTTTAAGTGAAGAGGGTTTGAATGTTATAGGACTTCCAAAGACTATAGACAATGATCTCTACGGTACGGATATGACATTCGGCTTTCAAAGTGCAATGGAAATAGCTACAAATGCTATTGATTGCATTCATACTACAGCGGCCTCTCACAGCAGAGTCTTTATAGTTGAGGTAATGGGGCATAAGGTAGGATGGCTTACACTGTATGCAGGTCTTGCAGGCGGTGCGGACATCATTTTGATACCTGAGATACCTTATGATATCAAAAAAATAGCCGAGGCTATAAAGATAAGAGAAAAGGAAGGCAAGAAGTTTACTATACTGGCTGTAGCGGAAGGGGCAATATCAAAGGAAGATGCGGCTCTTTCAAAAAAAGAATTAAAAAAGAAGAAGCTGAAAGATGCAGGCAGATATCCTTCTATAAGTTATGAAATAGGAGATATGCTAAGTGCGGAGATTGATGTTGATGTGAGAGTTACGGTTCCCGGACATACTCAAAGAGGTGGAGACCCGAATCCTTATGACAGAGCACTTTCCACAAGGCTTGGTGCGCATGGAGCCGAACTTATACTTGGAAAAAAATTCGGACGTCTGGTGGTATTAAAGGGCACAGAGGTTACAGATATTGCTTTAAATGAGTCTGCCGGCAAGTTAAAATATGTGGATCCCGATTCTTCGCTTGTAAGAGAGGCAAGACTTGTGGGAATAAGCTTTGGCGACAAATAGAAAGGAAGCAAATGGCTTATACAGCATTATATAGGAAGTTTCGACCTTCAAATTTTGATGAGGTAGTAGGTCAGGAAGCTATAACAAGAACTTTAAAAAATCAGTTAAAGACCGGAAGAATATCACATGCATATCTTTTTTGCGGAACAAGAGGTACAGGAAAAACCAGTATAGCCAAGATAATGGCAAGAGCACTCAATTGTGAAAATCCTACAGATGCGGGACCGTGTAATGAATGCCCTACCTGTAAATCAATACTCAGTGAGGCTTCCATAAATGTAGTGGAAATAGATGCGGCTTCCAATAACAGTGTGGACAATATAAGGGATATAAAGGAACAGGTACAATACCCGCCAACTTTCGGAAAGTACAAAGTGTTTATTATAGATGAGGTGCATATGCTTTCTACAGGAGCGTTTAATGCACTTTTAAAAACTCTTGAAGAACCGCCGCAATATGTTATATTTATTCTGGCAACCACAGAGGTACATAAGCTGCCGGTTACAGTGCTGTCAAGATGCCAAAGATATGATTTTAAAAGAATAGGCATCGATACCATATCGGAAAGGCTGAAGAGCCTGTGTAAGAGTGAAGGCGTTGATATAGAAGATAGGGCGCTTGAGTATATTGCAAAGTCTGCAGACGGAGCTATGAGAGATGCACTGAGCCTTTTGGATGAATGTATTTCGTTTTTACAAAATGAAAAGATAAGCTATGAAGCGGTACTGGATATACTCGGTGCTTCAGATATAAGTGTATTTAATGAGCTTTTGGACGGAATACTTGAGGGTAATACTATAGAAGTGTTGAATCTTTTGAATAATTCCATAATAGACGGAAAAGAGATAGGGCAGTTCGTGACGGATTTTCTATGGTATCTGAGAAATATTCTGATACTTAAGTCCACACAAAATGACAGTTCGCTGGTTGACATGTCGGAACAGAACTTACAAAATTTAAAAGAAAAAGCAAATATTGTTTCCAAAGAAACACTTATGCGGTATATTAGAAATTTGTCGGAACTGTCCAATAAATTAAAGACTGCCACACAAAAAAGAGTTGTGGCGGAACTTGAATTTATAAGACTTATGACTCCTGAGATGGAGGATAATCTGGACAGTGTGCTTGACAGACTCTCAAGACTTGAGTCGGGAGTAAGACCGGCAAATACGGTGCAAAGAAATGTGGAAGTAACAGAAGATATTCCCATAGCTGAGGAAGTTATAGAGCTTCCGAAGGCGACCTATGATGATTTCATGGCAATAAAAAAAGAATGGAACAGCATAGTGGAACATCTTGGCGGCAAGGCGGGCAGTGTATATAAGGAAGCGGAGATAGAGCCGGTAAAAGAAGGCGGGATAGATGTTATTTTCTTTAACAAGATGTTTTATGACATGGGAAATAAGGAGACGACAATCTTAGATTTGCGTACATTTTTAAGTGAAAAATACGGAAAAGATATTGCAATCCGGATTTCTTTAAGAGAAAATAAGGTTGTAAGAAACACAAGATATGTTTCGATAGACGAGATAAAATCTGTTATAAACACAGACATTATTATAGAACAGTAAGGAGATATTTATGGCAAAGCGTGGCGGTTTCGGTGGAGGCATGATGCCCGGTAATATAAATCAGTTGATGAAGCAGGCTCAGAAGATGCAAAAGCAGATGGAAGAGCAAAGTGCCGCTTTTGAAGGTAAGGAGTTTAGCGCAAGCGCCGGAGGCGGTGCGGTGAGCATTACCGTTTCAGGTAAAAAGGAAGTCACAAAGGTATCTATAGATAAAGAAGTGGTAGATCCTGACGATGTGGAAATGTTAGAAGATTTGATAATGGCGGCTACAAATGAGGCTCTCAGAAAGATGGAAGAAGAGCATTCCGCACTGATGGGCGGCATTGCAGGTGGAGCAGGAAAGTTGCCGTTCTAATGGATTATTACAGCAGTCATATCAGCAAGCTTATAGAGGAACTTTCAAAGCTGCCGGGGGTGGGAGCAAAGTCCGCACAAAGGCTTGCTTTTCACATAATTGGAATGTCAAGTGAACAGGTAGAGTCATTGTCAAAGGCAATAAAAGATGCCAAGGGCAATGTGAATTATTGCAAAGAATGCTATACATTGACAGATGGAGAAGTCTGTCCTATATGTGCCAGTGAGAAAAGAGATCATAAGACCATAATGGTGGTGGAAAACACAAGAGATCTGGCAGCATATGAAAAGACAGGAAAGTATAACGGAGTATATCATGTTTTACATGGGGCAATTTCACCTATGCTTGGAATAGGTCCGGCGGATATTAAGCTGAAGGAACTGATAAAGAGACTTGAGGGTGATGTAGATGAAGTTATAATTGCCACAAACTCAACACTTGAGGGTGAGACTACGGCAATGTATATAGCAAAACTTGTAAAACCCACAGGTATAGAAGTGAGCAGGATAGCGAGCGGAGTCCCTGTAGGAGGGGATTTGGAATATATTGACGAAGTGACTCTTTTGAGGGCGCTTGAGGGAAGAAGAGCACTCTAGGGTGCAAAAGTAAAAAATCTTGAGGTTTGGTGCAAGTATGGATAAATATGAATTTAATTTAAAGGTTGAACAACTGAATAAATTGGTGAAAAGCGGTGACTACAAGGCTGCTATGAGAATCACCGATACAATCGACTGGAGTAGAGTTCATAATGCAGGCTTATTGACAACCGTTTCAGAAGTCTATGAAAAAAACGATGAGTATAAGGAAGCCAGAGAAGTATTGCTTTTGGCCTATGACAGAGCACCGGTCGGTAAAAGAGCTTTGTACAGGCTTACCATGCTTGCTATAAAAGAGGGAGATATAGCGGAGGCTGAAGCTTACTACAGAGAATATATCGAGATATCACCTCAAGACAGCAGAAAATATCTTATGGAATATCATATTGCTGTGGCAAAGGGTGAAGACATACATAAGAAGATAAGAATTCTTGAGAAGTACAGTGATATCGAGAAGATGGACGAGCAGTGGAAATATGAACTCGCACAGCTTTATGCTCAAGCAGGAAGAATAGATGATTGTATAAAGGCCTGTGATGAAATAATGCTTTTATTCGGGGTCGGTGAGTATGTGGAAAAGGCCGCGGCTTTGAAGGAGTCAACAGGCTGTCCTTTAAGCTCAAAGCAGCAGGAGCAGGTTGATAACAAGGAGTTCTATGAGGACAGATTAAACTCGCTTGCAAAGCAGTATGAAAGTGAGAATTATCCGAATCTTAATCTGGATGATATGAGTGCGTATAAACCCAAAGAGGAAAAAAGAACTACTATAAGTCTGATTGATGAGGAAGAAAGTCCGAATGAGGATGCTTCTATAAATACCGAGCTTTTTCCAAAGCCTGTCGGTGTAAATGAAATAAGGATATCGGAAACAACATTTAAGGGGGAAAACGTGAACCCGGAATTTGAAATAGAACTCAAGAGAGCCATAGCAATCACAAATGAAAATTTGAATAAGATGAAGACTGAGGGCGATCATGCATCTATGAGAGAGATAGATGAAGAAGTCAGAGCACATATGGAAAGAGTGGAGAGAATCAAACAGGGAAGATTTAATGCTCCACAGGTCATGGGTGAAAGAAGAAAAAGCAGAATCAGTAATCACTTTGACAGTATGGGACTTCCAAAAACTCACGGAAGCAGAGATGAACGCGAGGGAATGGATAAAGTACAAAATACATGGATAAGCGATGAAGAGGAGAGAAAGTCTTCAGACAATGACGATACATCTGAAGAATCACATATTACGGAGCCTGTTTTAGAAGATACTGTTTCTAAAGCGGAGCAGACTGAAGATAGTGAAAATATAAAAGAGCAGGTTGATCAAAGTAATACGTCTCAAAGTGATGAGGATGATGATTTCATAGAGGAGATACCTGATGAACCGCCTGTAGAGAATATCACAGTTACAGAAACAGCCTCAACAAAGGTATTGGAAAACTATGTCCCGGAAAAGAAGAATCCTATATTTGATAAGGATGATTTAATAAACAGCTATTTTGACGATGAAATAGATATGGGTGTACCTACAGTTTCATCTGTTATGGCCAAAAGGAAAGAACAAAAGGATGTAGTCCAAAGCAGTATAAAAAGTGAAACAACAATGGAAGTGGTAGATGATGAAGAAATCTATTACACAAAGGAAGAAAGAACTTTTGTAACAAAGGTAAAGAAGGGTGAAGAACCTGAGGAAATCTTTATAGAGCCTGAGTATAAAGAAGTGGAAGCCGAGGATGAAGGTACCGTTATGATAGAAGAAACAGATATTCAAGAGGATACAACAGAAGAAACAGATATTCAAGGGGAAGCAGAAAAGGGAACTGAAGAGATTGCAGAAGCAGATTCACCTGAAGATGATGAAGAGGGCGATACTGTTGTTATTGAAGAGAGTGTGGAAGAGGCTGCAAATGATGAAAGTAGGGAGGTCGATTTACCTGTGCACGGAAAGGTAATGAAAGCAAAAGCGCCAAAATCAAGAGAGCCGAAGGAATATTTGATGAGAAGACCGGGCTCCATAATGGTAGAGGGCATAACAGAACAAAAGGCTCTTGAAAATGCTATAGAGGTATTGAGAGAGGTAAATGAACTTACAAAGATAAAACATACAGTATTAAAAATCAAGGCAAAGAGCCTTAATGCAAAAGGAGTGATGAACTCTATTGATAAGATTAAGGGCAAAGATCTTATCATAGTTGAGGCGGGATACCTTGATGATAATACTATTGCTGAAATCATAGAGTTTATCAAAGACGGTAAGGAGACTGTAGTATTTGCGGATACAATCGAAGGAATTGCAAACCTTATAGAAGCAAACGATCTTTTGCATGGAATGAGTCTTGTTATGAGAGAGGAAGAGGTTCCTGTAAAGAGAAAGAATATTGTGGCAAATATTGAGCTGAAGGATAAAGCAAAGGAGCCTGAAAAGGAAGAAAGCAAGGAAGAACAGGAGAAAGCTGTTGAGGAAGCTGATACAGAAGAAGAGCCACAGAGTACTGAAGAATTATCGGACCTTGAAATCATAGCAAATATTTTAAAGAAGGAATATGGTGAGGATTTTCAGTTTGAAATGCAGGAAATCACAAGCTCTGACAGCATTACCTTCCATGCGGATAACAAACCTGAGGCTGATGTGAAAGAGGAAGAAAAAGAGACAATTAAGATTGAACCTGTTATATCACAGCCTGTAAAGAAAGAAGATAGAGAAGATAAAGAAGTAGAAAAAGCTGAGACAACTAATGAAGAGCCGGATCAGATTGAAGAGAA
The DNA here is from genome assembly GCA_916720285.1 of uncultured Lachnoanaerobaculum sp. Taxonomy (GTDB): domain Bacteria; phylum Bacillota; class Clostridia; order Lachnospirales; family Lachnospiraceae; genus Lachnoanaerobaculum. Next base: position 6,514 of record CAKAQP010000021.1, read on the forward strand.
GGAAGATGAAGAAGCCTATACAGCTGATGAGGAAGAAGACGGAGAGGATAACGCTCCTATGGATGTGGACGATTTTATAAACTATGCACTCAGTTATGCAAAGGAGATAGAATGCGTGCTTTACAACAAGGCAAAGTATGCTGTGGAAGAAAGAGCGGATTATATGAAGGAAGACAAAACGCCTTTGACCAGAAAGAATGCCAGAAATCTTATAGATCATGCTGCAGACCTTGCTGAAAGGCCGGGTGTTGTGAAGGCTATATTCGGATTTATGAATCCTAAATATGATAAAGAAGGCAGATTGATTCTAAGAGAGGAGCATTTTAGGATATAATGTGTTTTAATGTTCTGGAGGTCTGTATATTACTGTTTTTTATAGGAATGATAGCGCGAGGGTATAGTAAGGGCCTTTTAAAAATATCCATTACAATGCTGGCGCTCATATCAAGTGTAATTGCTTTGAATTTTGTAAATCCGTATCTCAGAAATGAGTTGCAACAAAATACCAAGATAAATCAATTTGTATTGACCACGATTTATGAAAAAATAGGGCTTAATGAGATGCATGAGGACTCATCAAATGCTGAGGGAAGAAGTAAAGCAATAGATAAGCTGAATGTACCTACAAAAGTCAAAGACGTGTTGAAGAAAAATGACGACAGAAAAGTATATGATAAGCTTGGTGTATATACTTTTTCGGATTATATTGCAAGCTATGTCACCCAGATGACTGTCAATTCTATAAGTTTTATCGGTTCATTTATACTCGTTTGGCTGGTGCTTGGAATACTGTTTAAAGGTAACAAGATTCTAAGCAAGATACCGGTTTTGGGCGGAGTCAATCAGTTGCTTGGAGCTTTTACAGGTTTTATTTTTGCATTGATAATATTCTGGGTAGGCTGTATTTTTATCATCGCCCTTTCTACAACAAAGACGGGGGCGAATCTTTCGGAGATGTTGGAATGCAGCCCGATTTTGGTATTTTTATCAAGAATGAACCCTATAGCGGTATTTTTAGGACTGTAGGTATGGAGGTTATATGAAATCTAAAAGAAAGCTGATGAATGCATCAAATGTGATAGTTGGGCTTTGGCTTTTAGCTATGTTTACCATCTTCCCTTTGATCTACAATGATTTTTATTTTGACATCTTGCAGACAAAATATTATACGGTACTGACTCTTTCAATAATAATGATTTTGGCTTTGATCGTAATATGCGGTTTTGCAGGCGGATTTAAAAATTTCTTTGATAATCTGAATAAAAAAGGATTTGCTGTTTGGTTCAAAGAAGAATTCAGCATATGGGATATATGTATAATGGTATTCTGGCTTATGAGCGCACTTTCCACAGCATTTGCGGGAAGGTTTGTAATGGAGGCCATTACAGGTGATAAGGGAAGATATTCGGGACTCTTACTTATTTCCATCTATGTGATAATTTACTTTACGGTGAGTAGAATGTTTTCATTTAGCAAGGTATACTTTACAGTATTCCTTGCAGTAAGTATTCCTGTATGTTTGTTTGGATACACCGATTATTTCAATATGGATATATTGGGATTTAAGGAGAAGATAGGCCCTGAGCAGTGGCCTATATTCACTTCAACAATCGGAAATATAAATACATATACCGCAGTATTGGCATTTTACATTGCGATTGCCGGAACCTTGTTCATCACTACGCCATTTAAAAGTGACAATGGCAGAGGTGAGAGCATCGGAAAAATAGTTTTCTACTATGTAATAATGCTTATGAACTTTATTGCACTTACAATGGGTACTTCCGATAACGGTTACCTTACACTTGCAGCATTTTTCGGGCTTGTACCTTTTGTGGCGTTCAGAACCATGGAAGGTGTAAGAAGATTCGTACTGACGATTTTTACTTATCTTCTCGGAATAAAGATAATACAGCTGATAAATATAAGCTATGCGGGCAAAGTGCTTGGTATTTCAGGTTTGTACGATTTTATAAGTGATTTTAAATATCTGGATTTAGTCATTGTTGCTTTTGCAATAACAGCTGTTATTATGTATGTACTTGAATACAGAAAAAAAGAAAAAAGAAGAGAGGGCGAAGCGCTTTTAAGAAGTTTAAGACATATCTGGCTTGCAATACTTGTTATAATATTTGCGGCAATAGTATTTATGGGAATGAAGATAAACTCGGATGTAACTGCTGCTAAAGAAAAGTACGGTGCTCTTGCGGATTATTTTGTATTTAACGATTCATGGGGTACTTTCAGAGGTTATATATGGAGAGCCGCCGTGGAAGAGTATATGAAATTCCCGCTGCTTCACAAGATTTTCGGAAGCGGACCGGATACTTTCGGCTTATATATCGGATTACTTAGAAACGAAGAAATGACAAGTGTAACCGGTCAGTTCTTTGATGCAACACATAATGAGTATATACAATTTTTATTTACTCTTGGACCTATAGCTACAGTGTCCTATATTCTGGCACTTATAATCCCAAGTGTGGAAGCGCTCAGAACAAGACTGTTTTATCTTAGAGACAATACAATGCTGCCATATTTGTATGCATGTGCTATTGCGGTAATTTGCTATGCCACTCAGGCTGTAGTAAATTTGAACTTACCTGTGGTAACACCATTTTTATGGATATTCCTAAGTATCATGGTGGCAATACTTAGAGACAAAGGAGAAGTTATAAATGGATAAGATAATCCTTACAGGAGATCGTCCTACGGGAAAATTACATGTAGGACATTATATCGGCTCTTTAAAAAGAAGAGTTGAATTGCAAAATTCAGGAGAATTTAAAAAGATTTTTATAATGGTGGCAGATGCTCAGGCGCTCACCGACAATATGGAAAATCCTGAAAAGGTAAGACAAAATATTATTGAGGTAGTACTTGACTATCTGGCATGCGGTATCGACCCTAAGAAGTCTAATATATTTATACAGTCAATGGTACCGGAGCTTACAGAGCTGGCATTTTATTATATGAATCTTGTTACAGTTTCAAGACTTCAAAGAAATCCTACAGTAAAGGCCGAGATAGGGCTTAGAAATTTTGAAAACAGCATTCCGGTAGGATTTTTCACATATCCTATATCACAGGCGTCGGATATTACAGCGTTTAAAGCAACTACAGTACCTGTAGGTGAGGATCAGTTGCCTATGATTGAGCAGACCAGAGAGATAGTAAGAAAATTCAATTCAGTATACGGCGAAACTTTGGTAGAGCCTGAAGCGCTTATACCACAGGAAGATGCGGCTAAGAGACTTCCGGGCACAGACGGTAAGGCAAAGATGAGTAAGTCACTCGGAAACTGTATTTATCTTTCAGACGATGCGGATACTGTTGCATCAGCTATAAAGACTATGTATACGGATCCTTTACATATAAAGGTAAGCGATCCGGGACATCTTGAAGGAAATACCGTATTTACATATCTGGACGCTTTCTCAAGACCGGAGCATTTTGCAGAATACCTTCCGGATTATAAGTCACTTGATGAGCTAAAAGAGCATTATACACGTGGCGGTTTGGGAGATATGAAGGTAAAGAAGTTCCTTGCAAGCATAATGGAAGAAACCTTGGCACCGATTAGAGCAAGAAGAGCGGAATTTGAAAAAGATATTCCGGCAATCTATGAGATGCTTAAGGAAAGCTGTGAGGTGGCAAGAAATGAAGCTGCAAATACACTTTCCGAAGTAAAGAATGCTATGAGAATAAATTACTTTGATGATGTAGAGTTGATAAAGTCACAGGCGGAGAGATTTCACAATAAATAATAAAGTTTAAAATTTAAATCCAAGCTTTATTTATGATCTTATATGAGATTGTAAAATTAAGCTTGGATTTTTTGATTGAATTTTTTTATAAATTTTAAAATAATACTTGACAGTTGAATACACATTCAACTATAATAGTGACATAACAGTTGAACATGTATTCAACTAAAGGGAGGTGTGTTGAAGTAGAGAGTTTAAGCAGAGAAGAGGCAATAGACAGAGCAAAGATAAATATGCTTGAGGCTGAAACGATAGATTCTCTGTCAAAGCTTTTTAAAGTATTAGGAGATCCGACAAGGATAAAGATACTTTGGGCATTAAATGTACATGATTTATGTGTACTTGATATTTGTGAAGTGCTGGGAATGACAAAGTCGGCGGTATCACATCAGCTTGGTACACTTAAGGAAGCCAAGCTTGTTAAAGCAAGAAGAGAAGGTAAGGAAGTATATTATTCACTTGATGACGAACATGTAAAGGAGATATTTGAAACAGGTATCGTACATGTCTCTCATAGATGTAAAGCAGATTTTTAAAGGAGAAAAGAAATGAAGAGAGTTTATAAATTAGAAGGTTTGGATTGTGCTGATTGTGCTGCAAAGCTTGAGAAAAAGCTTGCCGCCATTGACGGTATTACAAGTGCAAATATCAACTTTATGACTTTAAAATGTACTTTGGAGGCAGAGGCTGACAAGTTAAATGATGTTATTGAAAAGGCTATGGAGATAATAAAGATTGAAGAGCCTGATGTAGAGGTAAAGAGAGCGTAATTTAATTAATGCAGGTGTATTCATTAGATAGAAGGATGATATGAACAATAAGCAAAAGAAGATGTTAAGTAAAATAATTATGGGGGCATGTCTTTATATAATTGCCGTCATAGTTTCAAAAATAAGCTTTTCCATGTCAAATATAATCAGTTTCGGACTGTTCATAGCGGCATATATAATAGTGGGAAAGGATGTATTACTAAAAGCCTTCTCAAATATAAAAAGAGGTAAGGTATTTGATGAAAACTTCCTTATGACTATTGCTACTGTAGGTGCAGTTATAATAGGTGAATATCCGGAAGCTGTCGGAGTTATGCTCTTTTATATGGTGGGTGAATTTTTACAGTCGCTGGCTGTAGATAAATCCAGAAAATCCATATCGGATATGATGAATATAAGACCTGATTATGCAAATCTTGTAAAAGAAGACGGCAGTGTGGAAACTGTAGATCCTTATGATGTGGAAGTGGGAAATATCATAATGGTAAAAGCCGGAGAGATTATTCCTTTAGACGGAATCGTAGTTTCAGGGAAGGCAATGCTTGATACTTCGGCACTTACAGGAGAGTCGGTTCCAAGAAGTGTAAATGAGGGTGCCAATGTATATAGCGGAAGTATAAATAAGGACGGTCTTTTAAAACTTGAGGTTACGAAGGAATTCAGTGATTCTACAGCAAGTAAAATTCTTGACCTCGTGGAAAATGCTGCAGCAAAGAAATCGAAGACAGAAAACTTTATCTCAAAGTTTGCAGGAATATATACTCCTATAGTTGTTTTTGCAGCTATAGCACTGGCAGTGATTCCGCCTTTTATATTTCCGGGAACAGGATTTGCTACATGGATTTACAGGGCACTTACATTCTTAGTTGTATCATGTCCTTGTGCATTTGTTATAGCGATTCCTTTAAGCTTTTTCAGCGGTATAGGTGCATCGTCAAAAATAGGTGTGCTCATAAAGGGAAGCAATTATCTTGAACTTTTAGCCGGAGTAAGGACTTTTGTGTTTGATAAAACCGGTACCTTGACAAAGGGAGTTTTTGAGGTGGTAAGCCTACATCCCAACAATGTAAGTGAAGAAGAGTTGTTGAGAAAGGCCGCAATGGCGGAAGAGTATTCTTCACATCCTATAGCAATATCTATTAAAAAGGCATATGAAGAACTAAAAGCCGAATCGGGAGAAAATACGAATATTTCCGACAGGGTAAGCGATTTAAAAGAGATTGCAGGACATGGTATCAGTATAAAAGTTGACAACAAAGATGTACTTGTAGGTAATGACAAGCTTATGACCTCAAACAGTATAGACTTTGAAAAAAACGAAGAATTCGGAAGTATTGTCTATGTGGCTGAGGATGGCAAATTCTTAGGATCCATAGTAATAAATGACAGAATAAAAGAAGATGCAAGAGAAAGTCTTATTGCATTAAAGAGCATCGGAGTAGAAAAACTGGTAATGCTTACCGGTGATATAAAAGAGGTTGCGGATGCCGTAGCAAAAGAAACAGGAGTGGACTATGCCTACTCTGAGCTTTTGCCGCAGGACAAGGTAGAGAAGGTAGAAGAAGTGCTTGATGACAATAAAATACTGGCATTTGTAGGTGACGGATTAAATGATGCACCGGTTTTGGCAAGAGCCGACATCGGCATCGCCATGGGCGGTATAGGCTCTGATGCTGCTATAGAGGCGGCTGATGTTGTTATAATGGATGATAAACTTAGCAATATAGTAAGAGGCATTAAACTTGCAAAAAGAACTATGAGCATTGCAAAGCAAAATATTATATTTGCGCTGGGTGTTAAGCTTATTTTCCTATTGCTTGCAGCCATAGGTTTTGGTACTATGTGGGAAGCGGTATTCGCTGATGTAGGTGTAACTGTACTTTGTATAATCAATGCTATGAGAAACCTGCAGACAAAAAACATATAACGGAGATTTTATGGAAAAGATAACAAGCTTTACAATAGACCATCTAAAGCTTCTGCCGGGAGTTTATGTGTCAAGAAAAGATAATGTCGGTGAAGAGATTGTTACCACATTTGATATAAGAATGACCAGACCAAACTTTGAGCCGGTAATAAATACAGCGGAGCTTCACGCGATAGAGCATCTCGGAGCAACATTTTTAAGAAACCACAAAGATTACGGAGAGAGTATTCTCTACTTCGGACCTATGGGATGCAGAACAGGATTTTACCTGCTTTTAAAGGGTGATCATGAGTCAAATGAGATTATACCTTTGCTTAAGGAAATGTTTGAGTTTATCAAGAACTTTGAAGGAGAGGTTCCGGGAGCCTGTGCAAAGGACTGTGGCAACTATCTGGATATAAATTTGCCTATGGCAAGATATATTTCGGCTAAGTATCTTGATGAAGTGTTGTCTGATATATCAAAAGAGAGACTGATATATCCTGAATAAATTTGAAAATATATTTAAATAAGATTTAAAGGTATATAAGCTTCGGCCTATATACCTTTTTAAAATGTAAGCAATAAAACCTTCTTTGTAAATTCTTACAAAAGAAGGAATGATTCCTATTATTGCAGAGTAAAATCTATCGAAATTGATTTTATACAATAAAAAAGTATAGAAATCAAGGATGAGAATAAGTATAATTGTACCGTTAAATATTTTTCGCTTACTATATTTAATAGTAATAGGACAACGGAAGGAGGAGTACATATCAACACATTAAGAAAACGTTTGACCGGAGTACTGTCATTCATACTTGCAATTATAATTACATTTACTTCTGTGCCAATCGACGCACATGCAACAGGTATAGGTAGTCAAGTTACAACAAAAATAGGATACTCTGTAAGCAGTCAAACAACATCGCTGATAGGAAAACAGGAATCTTACAGTATTCAGACGGGTATTTCAGGTACGGTAGGAAGTTATACACTGCCATACTCAATTATTTATTTGTCAAAAGACAAATTTGAGGAACCGTCTGCAGCAGATGTATCAACAGCCAACTTCATACAAGGAGTTACAGTTGATAACACAAGCGATGCACAATACTATAAGATAAAAGTTACTTATAGACAATTGACAGCAGGACCGCCTGTTACATTCCCGTTTAGAGCGGTTCTCAAAAACTTGAATGTTGCCGGAGGGGAGCAGGTTAATATTAAGACAACTTTCCACAACAAAGACGGAGTGGAGATTGTAAACGACAACAAAAATTTCACTGCTGTAGGCTATGTGGCAGGTATTGAAGGAAATGACAACAGTCAGGCTAATCCGAGACAGATGGGTTATGGTGAGACAATCGTAGATGCGGATGTTGATTCAACACATACAAAATTTTCACCAAACTACCAAAACGATATCACATTCTCTATTATGAACGGAAAAAAGAACGCGACCAATGGAGAAGTGAGAGTAGTATATTCGGAAGGTTTGGATAAGAGACCGGTTAGAGTAACCGTTACATTGCCTTCAACATCGGTTTGGGATGCTTCATTACCGAACAATGCAGGCTGGACTTATAATTCTGCCGACAATACAATTACAAAAGATTTTACAAGAACAGGCTATGAGTTTAGGCCTCTTTTTACCATAAAGTATGGAACCGGAACCACAGTGGGACGACAGACTTTCCCGGTAAAAACGGCACTTGTAAATACTGACGGAAGTGCAGATTCCACAACAGAAAGAAATGGTAGCGTATTTAAGGATTATTCTTATGTAAGAAAGCTTAAAGGAAATAAATATCACCTTCGCTACAATTATGCGGTTCCGGTAAAAGAAGAATACAAACATGCTTATTTAATTACAGCAGGACAGTATTGGGGAACTACGGTAGTACAAAATACTACAACAACATTAAATACAATCATTGATGAGCCATGGAGTCCAAACCTTTTTACAGGTTACGGAATTCGTGTCCAAAACGGTTATTTTGATGCCGCAAATCTTGCACTTATAGCTCAAAACAAGCTTATCGGTGTAAATGATGACGGCAGCGAGGAAGTTATACAGACAAATGTACCGTATGAAGTGGTGAATAATGATGCGGCTATGACAACAGACAGCATACCGATTGCCATGACACCTAAGCACTATAAGAGTATAAGACTTGAATTCGACAACGAGGTGACAATATCAAAGTACGGTGAGAAGGCTATAGGTCTTGTAGTTGAGACACAGCTTACACCTGCCGAGTTTACAAAGGAGAAAAACAGACTTGCTGCAAATCCTTCACCTTCAGCTGCAAATGTTACAAATACAGGTAAGGTACAGTCATACTCAAACGGCGTATGGACAACTATCAGTTCCAATGCGGTATATATCATGCGTGAAGAGTATGCTCAGATGCAGCTTGACAAATTAAGTCAGAAGATCAACGGCAATACTTCTTCAAATATAGCCTACACAGGAAATACCATGGAATATGAGATGAATGTCAACTATGACAATTCATATATATTCAGCGAGGACAGAGATGTAGAAAACGGTAAGCTTGTTATGGTTGTCGATCCGGAGTTAAACTTTAACAGCATTACAGTCGGAGGAACGCCTTACTTTACAGTTGATGCAAATCCTACCGAAGTAGCCAATTACGGCGGAACGGGAAAGAAAGCATATATCTTCGATCTCAATAATTTTGCCTTCAAAAAGCAACAGCAGGCAATTTTTAAGAGAGATAATATAAAGGTTTCATTTACTCCAAGTTCAAGTCTTGAGCCGGGAGAACATAAAGTTGAAGCTATACTTTCATGGACAAATAATACGGATCAGGCAAACAGCAAGGATCCTCACACAGTATTTTCAAAGGCTACTGCAAATTACCTTGATATTTATGATTCAAATGAGAACGGAAGTACAAATGACAGACTTTCAAGAGTAGAGTGGAAGTTCAACTTCGTACCGCCACAGTCGGTTATCATAAACAAGGTTGAAAAACTTGAATCGGAGCCTGACAGTGCATACCGTGCAAAGATGAAAGCTGAAAAAGATGAGATAGTTCAATATCGAATCATGGCTTATAACAACTCAAATGCAGATGCAACGGAGTTGAATTTCTTAGATATTTTCCCATATGTGGGAGATAAGAACACGGTAAAGGACTATGCGGGAAATTATGTAGACCGTGGTTCCAAATTTGCAACTGTTTTACAAGGGCCTGTAACTGCTCCGGCAGGATATACGGTTTACTATTCTACAGATTCACCTAAGGATACATTTGCCGAGAACCTTGCAAATACCTGGCTAACTGCTTCAGGTATCTCAGACTGGAGTCAGGTAACAATGTTTAAGGCTATAATGAATACAGGTGTGAAGCTGGCAAGGGATGATAAAGAGTATTTTACTTACAAGGTAAAAATGCCTGATACAAAAGATTTGGATGAAGCCGATACAAGTAACAACTCTATTGCAACATGGTATGGAAACAATATTGACGGTGCAAATGAGGCAATCAACTCAAAGGTCGGTATTTACAAGTATCAGGTATCAGGAAAAGCATACTATGATGTTAATGATGACAGGGAGTACGGTACAGGAGATGTGCTGATTGCAAACCGTCCGGTAAAGCTTTTAAAAGACGGAAATGTTATTGACGAAACTACAACAGACGCAAACGGTGATTATGCTTTCAAAAACATTATCACAAATGCAGGTAATTACAATGTGGTGGTTGAAACATTAACAAGTGATACAATCATTCCGAACAATTCAAGTACAAGTTCGGTAATAGGACAGGATTTTAACTCTACAGAGTCATCAGCCTCAACACTGTTTAACGGACAGACAAGTACTTGGGCAAAAACAGACGTAAGTCTTACAAAGACAAAGACTAAATCCGTTAAAAACATAGGTCTGAAAAATCAGACTTCAAATCTTACTGTAAAACATATAAAGATTGATGATAACACCGAACTTATACCGGATGCAACGACTACTGCAGGTGTGGGAACACCATATACCACAGCGGCGGTTACAACAGATCCGAATTATGAGGTGGATACAACACAGCTTCCGGCAAATGCAAACGGTACTTATGCGACTGCAGATACAACTGTTGTTTATAAGTATAAGAGGAAAAATGCAGGCAAAGTTACAGTGCATCATTATGAAGTAGGTACAACTACAGAGCTTTACAAAGCTCCGGGTGCAACTGCGGCAGGACCTGAGGAAATTGACGGAACAAATAAGCTTGGTCTTTCATATACAACACAGAGTAGAGAAAATGATATAGCAAACTTTGAGCTTACAACTCCTGCACCTACAAATCCGACAGGAACATTTACTACAGGCGAGCAGGAAGTAATTTATTACTATAAGAGAAAGAATGCCGGAAAAGTCATAGTACATCACTATGAAACAGGGCAGACTACAGAGCTTTACACACCGGCAGGAAAAACTTCACCTGAAGCTGAAGAGCTTGACGGAAGCGGAAAGCTTGGTCTTCCTTATACAACACAGAGTAGAGAAAATGATATAGCAAACTTTGAGCTTACAACACCGGCACCTACAAATGCAACAGGTACATTTACTACCGGAGTGCAGGAAGTAACTTATTTCTATAAGAGAAAGAATGCCGGAAATGTAGTTGTAAATTATCTTGAGCAGGGTACAAATACTGTTCTTGACACTCAGGAGACTTTGGACGGAACAGGAAAGCTTGGAACAGCATTTACAACAGTGCAGAAAAATATAAATGATTATGATTTTGTATCTGTAAGTCCTGCGGCCGGCGGAACATTTACAACCGGAACACAGACTGTTAACTACTACTACAAGAGAAAAGATGTTGGAGATATTGTAGTAAAATATGTAGAGCAGGGTAGCGGCACGGAGCTTGACACTCAGACGGTAATGAGCGGAGCAGGAAAGTCGGGACTTAGCTATACAACTACACCGAAGACTATTGCAGATTATGAGGTGGTAAGTACAACACCTGCAAACAGCAGCGGAACATATCCTTCAACCGGAACAACAACGGTAGTATATGAGTACAGAAGAAAGAACGCAGGAGATGTAGTAGTAAAATATGTAGAGCAGGGTAGCGGCAGAGAGCTTGACACTCAGACGGTAATGAGCGGAGCAGGAAAGTCGGGACTTAGCTATACAACTACACCAAAGACTATTGCAGATTATGAGGTAGTAAGTACAACACCTGCAAATAGCAGCGGAACATATCCTTCAACCGGAACAACAACAGTAGTATATGAGTACAGAAGAAAGAACGCAGGAGATGTTACAGTACACCATTATGAACAGGGTACTACAACACCGCTTGTACCTGATATCACAATGAGCGGTACAGGAAAACTCGGAACTCCATATAATACTACAGAACAGACCATTCCGAACTTTACGTTGGTGAGCACACCTGCAAATCAGAATGGAACGTACACAACCGGAAATCAGGTAGTGACTTATTACTACAAGAGAAATGATGCAGGAAATGTAGTTGTAAATTATCTTGAGCAGGGTACAAATGCAGTGCTTGATACTCAGGTGACCTTAGACGGAACAGGAAAGCTTGGAACAGCATTTACAACAGTACAAAAGAATATCAATGATTATGATTTTGTTTCTGTAAGTCCTGCAGCAAACGGAACATTTACAACCGGAACGCAGACTGTCAACTACTACTATAAGAGAAAAGATGCAGGAAATGTTTTAGTACATCATGTAGAGCAGGGAACAACAAACTCTCTTTCTCCTGATGAGAATCTAAACGGTGCAGGAAATGCGGGATTGCCATATACAACAAGCCCTGCAAATATAGCAAACTACACGGTAGTAAATGCTACACCTGCAAATAACACCGGAACATATCCGGCAACCGGAACAACAGTAGTAACATATGAGTACAAGAGAAATGACGCAGGAGATGTAGTTGTACATCACTACATTGACGGAACAACAACACCGCTTGTACCGGATACCACATTAAACGGTAGCGGAAAACTTGGACTTCCATATAATACTACAGAGCATAATATTCCAAACTTTACATTGGTAGCACAGCCGACAAATAAGAACGGAAATTATACTACAGGAAATCAGACTGTAACATATTTCTATAGAAGAAATGATGCAGGAAATGTAGTGGTTCACCATGTAGAACAGGGAACAGGAACATCATTGGCTCCTGATGAGAACTTAAGCGGTGTAGGAAAGTCAGGACTTACATATACTACAAGCCCTGAAAATATAACTGACTTTACAGTAGTAAATGCTACGCCTGCAAACAACACCGGAACATATCCGACTACAGGAACAACAGTGGTAACATATGAGTATAAGAGAAATGATGCTCAGAGTATAACTGTAAAATATGTAGAACAGGGAACGGGAACACCTCTGGATACAGATGATGTAATGGGAGGAATCGGAAAACTCGGACTTCCATACACAACAACAGAGAAGAACATCCCTAACTACGAGTTGGTAGCACAACCTGCTAATAAGAACGGAACATATACAAACACACCACAGACAGTAATCTATGAAT
>CAKAQP010000022.1 GCA_916720285.1 uncultured Lachnoanaerobaculum sp.
AGCATTCTTATATGTTCCCATTACAACTTTTCTAAGCAAGTCTACAGGTATCATTGTGAATGCAAGTATAAATATTACTATCCATCCGCCGATACTAAACGGTACACAGCTAAACATCTTTCCGATAAACTGGAATGGTGCAAAAGGTACGGCACCGGCATTTACAATAAGCGCCTGTACTATGATGATTGCAAAGAACACTTTAAGGAAGCCTGTATTTTCATTAAGTCCCTTAAATATTCCAAAACCTTCATCTCTTACATTAAATCCGTTAAAGAGTGCACTTGCTATAAAGAGCACAAAATATCCTGTAAGAAGCTCTTCCTCATTGCCGTCAAACAGATTTGCAAAGAAAGGTACCTTAAGGTATATAAAACTGATTACTGTAAGCCAGAGTCCCATACTTAAAATTTGAATAGCCATATTCTTGCTGATGATATTCTCATCTCTTCTTCTTGGCTTTTCCATCATGTAGCTTTCTTTAGCCGGCTCATTTCCAAGCATTATTGCTCCAAGACCGTCCATTACAAGGTTTACAAACAGAAGGTGAGTTACCTTAAGCGGCTCCTCCACTCCGAAGAATGGAGCGATAGCACTTACTATAACAGCAGTAACATTTATGACCAACTGGAACTTACAGAACTTAAGGATATTGTGATAGATAGTTCTACCATAGAGTATAGCATCCTTTATAGATCTGAAGTTGTCGTCAAGAATTACTATCTCACCGGCTTCCTTGGCAGCCTCCGTTCCGTTACCCATAGCAAATCCTACATCAGCTCTCTTAAGTGCAGGTGAGTCGTTTACACCGTCTCCCGTCATACCTACAACAAGATTCATCTCCTGGCAAAGTCTTACCATTCTTGATTTGTCTGTAGGAAGAGCTCTTGCAATAACTCTGATATGAGGTATAAGTTTCTTTACTTCATCATCACTCATTTCATTGAGTTCTGCCGATGAAAGTGCTCTGTCTGAAACAGACTGTATAAGGCCCGCATCTTTTGCGATAGCAATAGCTGTTTCAAGTCTGTCACCGGTAATCATTACTACCTGAATACCTGCTCCCATAACCTCAGCTATAGCATCCTTAGCCTCAGGTCTTACATCATCTCTGATACCTACTAAGCCTATAATAACTATATCATCATTGACAGAATTTTCTACGAGAGCCTTCTCTGAATATCCGAATGCCAAAACTCTCATAGCTCTTGCCGCAAGCTCGTCAATCTTTCTGTCAAGAACAGCCTTGTCGATTGTCTTTACTTCACCGTTCTCATCTAAAAACTTCTTTGCCTTTGCAAGCAGTCTCTCAGGTGCACCCTTATAGAATGTCTTATCAAGAGAATCTATTCTTGCCTGGCTGAATTTATTTGTTGAGTTGAATCCCTGATGTGCTCCCACTACAAGGCTCTTCTCATTTTGTAATGCATCAAAAGTAGCATGTCCGATAAACTTCATCAATGCCTGGTCTGTTGCGTTACCGCCTATTACCACGCCTCTGTCATCAAACAATGACTGAGTATTCTTACCTATTGCAATATCTATAAGACCTTTTACCTTGCTGTGGTCGCTAAGATCCGGTATAGCAATGGAGTTTCCGTTTGCAAGGAAGAAATCCACTACTTCAAGGCTTCCCTTTGTAATGGTTCCTGTCTTATCACTGAAGAGTATATTCAGTGAACCTGCAGTCTCGATACCTTCAGCCTTTCTTACAAGTACGTTATGATCAAGCATTCTGCTGGTATTTTGCATAAGTACCAAGGATATCATCAGCGGCAATCCTTCAGGAACGGCACATACGATAATAACTATTGCAAGAGTAACGGCTCTTATAAGATCCTGCACTATTGTCTGTGCTCCAAGAGCAAAATAGTTTCCGAATCCGCCTGCTCTTACTATAAAATAAGCAAAGTACAGTACTGCTATAACTGTAGCTCCAACATATCCGAAAATTGATATCTGATGTGCAAGTTTTCCAAGCTTTACCTTAAGTGGTGAATCCGGATCGTCTTCATTCATCTCAAGAGCCATCTTACCCATCATCGACTTAAGTCCGACTCTCTTAACTTCTAAAACACCCTCACCGTCAAATACTACCGCACCTCTAAAGAGTGAGTGAGCATCTACGAATGTATCACCTGTGATATCCTCTTTCAGCTCAAAACCTTCAGTCGCGGCGGTTTTCTTACACTCCTCAGCCTCTCCGTTTAGGGCTGAGTTGTCAACTCTTAAATCTCCGTCTATTAAAATACCGTCTGCAGGTATCTTATCTCCCGATTGTAAGAGTACAAAATCACCTACTACCACATCATCCACATCTATAACGGTTACAAGACCGTTTCTGTAGACCTTACAAGTGTCCTTCTTTGTGTTGTCCTTTAACTCACGATACTTGGTATCACTTGCCACACCTGTCTTTGCAGATACGAAGGCTACTATTATTACCGCAATAATAGTACCAAGCGGTTCATAAATTTCAGCATAGCCAAAGAAAAACATTACTATCATCAGTACTGCGATAGCAAGAAGTATCCTAATCATAGGATCATTGAATGTCTCCTTAAACTCCTGCCAAAAAGTGGTAGGTTCCGAATCAGGTATTACATTTGAGCCATGATCCTGCCTTGACTTTTCAACTTCTTTTTCAGTCAAACCGGTAAATTTCATATAATTTCCTCTTTCAAAATTTTGGGGAGACAGCAAATGCCATCTCCCGTAATATTTATTACAAATGATATTTTATACCAAATAGATAATAATTTAAAGTATTAAATTTTATACTGCCAATTACATATATCTACTTGCCAATTCTCCAAGACCCGGATCGGTAGTACCCTGTCCTACAGCTGAGAACTTCCACTCACCGTTATGCCTGTATACCTCACCGAAAATCATTGCAGTCATTCCCGAATAATTTTCTGTAAGATTGTACTTAAGAATCTCTTTATTGGTTGAAGCATCTACAAGTCTTATAAATGCATTTCTGATCATTCCAAACTCTTGGCGTCTTTGCACTGCCTGATAAATATTTACAACAATAACGATTCTGTCATAAACTGCAGGTATGTTTTCAAGATCTATAGTGATCTGCTCATCATCTCCATCACCGGCACCTGTAAGGTTATCACCCATGTGCATAACAGTGCCTGAAGAGTGGCGAAGGTTTCCGTAATAAACTACATCACCTTTATTAACTATTTTGCCTCCCTGTAAAAGGAAAGCTGATGCATCACAGTCTATATTACCTTCCTGACTTTGACCGCTGCCAAAGAGTGATGATAAAAATCCGCCGCCTCCCTTTGGAGCCTCATCCCATCCGAGACCTACCACTATTCTCTTTAAACCTGCATTCTCCTTTGACAGGCTTACCTTTTGTCCTTTTTGTAAACTGATAGACATATATCCTCCTAATGTCTGCGTATAGGGCTTAAGCTACCGCTATACCGTAATGATTGCAAAGTGCGGCGAGTCCGCCACCGAATCCGCTTCCTATAGCGTTGAACTTCCACTCACCTGCGTGCTTGTAAAGTTCTCCTACTACTACTGCTGTTTCAATAGAGAAGTCCTCACCAAGGTCATATCTGATGATCTCAGCACCTGTCACTTCATCCAAAATTCTGATGTAGGCATTTGAAACCTGACCGAAGTTCTGTCTTCTGGAATCCGCATCATATATAGTAACCGTAAATGCAATCTTCTCAATATTTGCAGGTACCTTTGAAAGGTCAATTTTGATCTGCTCATCATCACCGTCACCTTCTCCTGTAAGGTTATCTCCCATATGAGTAACACTCTCTGACGGATGAGCCAAGTTGCCGTAAAAAATGAAATCCTTTTCTGTAGGGCATTTTCCACCTGCATCTACCATGAATGCCGCAGCATCCAAGTCAAAGTCAGCACCTGAATCAAATGCATTTACATCCCATCCAAGGCCTACGATAACTTTCTTAAGTCCCGGATTTGTCTTTGTAAGATCTACTTTTTGTCCTTTAGATAAATTTATTGGCATAAAATCCTCCTTTATTATACACCGAATTTCTTATAAAATTCGTTTTTAATATTTTCAAGTTTTGCTTTATCCTCAACTCTTTGTCTTCTGGCATCGTCCTGAATTCTCTTTGTTTCTTCGATACCGTTTACAATAGTTCTCCAAGACTTCTCCAAAGTATCCACCTTTATAGAACTTCCTGAAGCCATCTGAGCTGTAAGTTTTGCCTGCTCAACAGTATTTGTGGCATTCTTTAATATCATTTCATTGGTCTTTTTATCAAGCTCAGATAATGCCTCAGCCTGTAATCTCTGACGTTTGAGCATAATAGCCTGTGCAAGACTCTGCTTGAAAATAGGCAATGTAATAATAAAAGCCGAATTTATCTTTCTTATAAGATTTATATTACTGAACTCCATAGTCTTTAGCATCGGAATAGTCTGCATAGCAACATTCTCTGCAACTCTTAAATCCTGAGTTCTTTGCTCAAGCATCATAAGTGCATTATTGAGAGTTGTAAGCTCAAATTGCATTGACTTATCGCCTGTACGCTCCATCTCGGCAGTTCTCTCCGCTATAGCACCTTCCAGTTCCTTACATCCCTGCTCACCTGCCATGATATATTTTAACAGATCATGATAATAATTTACATTTGATTCAAACATGGTATTGAGCTTTTTATTGGTCTCTTTGATCTCGCCCTCATAGCCCTTAAGCTCTACATATACTTTGTCTATTTCACCGCCCATGGTCTGATACTTTGTCATTATCTTATCCAGCTGCTTTTTTATACCGCCGAAGAGCTTGTCAAAAAGACCCGGTTCCTGTCTGATCTCTTCAATATCGAATTTGCTCATGATATTGGTAAGAACACCCAACATCTTTGAAGTCTCTTCAATCTGAGCGATGTTCATACTGTTGAGTACCAAATCTGAAGATTTTGATATCTCTGTAGCAACCTCGCCGCCAAATGTAACAATACTGTCAAGATTGTCAAGTTCTATCTTGCTTACAAGTGCATCAACCTCTGCCGAATCCGCCAATTCATTCTTGATTTTTGCAGACTCTACTGCAATATCAAAGGTTTGAATAGTAGGTAATGCTTCATTCTCTGCAACATCACTTGTTACTGATTCAGCCTCACCGGTTTTTGCTTTTGAAAAATCAAGTCCCATCTTTCCTCCTATGCCCTGTGCATAAATGTCACAAAGGCTCAATATTAGTTTTCATTAACCAAAAAGTCTTGAAAAAAACGATTTTTTCTTTTCTTTCACAGACCTAAGTCTATTGAAATCAGGTATGGCTATATCATAAAGATAATTGCCGATTATATGCTCTTCCATTATCTGAGAGTTGTAGTATTTACTTACATTATCATATCCCGTAGGTATAAAAAATACTATATCAAATCCTATCAGATTCAAAAAAGCAACAATTATGCTGTCTTCCAACGAAATAACAGTTTCCGTTGTATTTACTATTATAAGCTTTGGCGGACATTTTGTAAAATCAAAGCTTTGTATAAATCTTAAAATTTCCTTAGGTAAATCTAAAACAATTGTAATTATCTTGTATTCTGTACCGTTTTGCCCTGTTCCCGCTATAGTCTTCCTTCTCAAAAGCTCCGACAATTTATCAAAAATATAATCCTGAGTCTCAGCTCTTAAATAATCATATTTGTAGATTTGTGAATGCTTTATGCCCTCTCTGTCAAGCCTTCCGTTCTTGAAAAAAGACGGTACACCGGCCGCTACAGTGCAGTTTCTTCCATATATACTCTCATTCTTATATATCAATGTCGTATCTGTCAGAAGGTCTTTAATTTTTTGAAAATATGTATCCGTATCCGAATTTGCCACACCTGATATCTTGGCAAACATTACAGGAATATTTACAATATCATCGACTGTTGAAAAGTTCGGTCTAAACCTTGCCTCCTGCTTCCAATAAATACCTATTTCTTCATAAGTGGTTGAAAGTTTTATGATATTGGCCTTTGAAAATTGCATATCTCTGTACATACCGGTATCCGAATACATCATAGTATCCAGATCTCTTTCGGCATTATATGCCATTGTACCCATGGAAAGATTGTTTCCGTCTGTAGGATATTCATTTACTTTCAAAGTCTCTTCAAAATGTACCTCATATAATCTTTCTCCGGTAAGTTTATCCTCTTTCTTTTCCGGATTAAAGATAATTACATCTATCGGAAGCTTTGCCACCATATTTAAGAACAGACTCTCGGTATCAGTTTCCACATTTCCGAAATATATAAGTATCGGAGCAGGTGAATGGATATCGGTATTTCCAAGCAGATCCGGTATATATCTTTGGAACCAACATAGAATATATATTCCCTTATTCATCATTTTATTGAGATCCATATTCATCAGTTTACCGGTCTCTATCATGATATCCACAAAGGCATCCCTTGCCACATCAACAAATGTATTGCTCTTTAGATTTATATTTTTCTTCAGGTCCGTTATAAGCTGATTATCATTGGCATAATTGCCTCTTTTTATTTTTGAAATCTCATCCACACTCGGATTTGTGATTTTATTGTTTATCACCTTTATACTTCTGTTTGCTTTTTTCAAATCCTGATATAGTAAATACAGATTGTTTACATAGGTGTTTCTATTGTCACAACCGTTTATTCTTGCAAACATATTGTAGAAAAACCTTGTATTCTCACCTCTTCTTGTATTCTTTAAATCCTCAAAGAGATCCCCGCTAAGCCATGCATTTGTATTGGCAACGGCATTTGATTTATTGCTGTACAAAAGTCTTTTGCTTTTATCTTCCTCATACTGCTTTAACAGCCACTGCAGATCAAATCCGGCCGGAAAGCTCTCACTTCCCATTCCCAAATCTATTGAGTATTCGGATTTCGGATCTATTGCCATATACTTTGCATCACCGCCCGGTTGCACCAGAATAATATCCGCACCGGCATTTGAAAGTATTTTTAAAGTAGACAGCTCTGAAAAATTTACATTACCCCAGAATATAATCTTTGGCACATCATCATTTCCAAGTCTTTCCATGATATTGTAAAAATTATAGTAGAGCCAGCACATTATCCTTATAAAATTATTCTTCAATATATCTATATTCTTACCCTGACGCCTTAAAACTTCCAAGGTATCATAGATTCCGTCGGCTATGGATGCCCTCTGATAATCTTTAATTCTCGGCAACCATTTTTTTAAAGCTTCCGCCATAAATCCCGGACCGTGAACATATTTATCTCCGATTATTTCATTAAAATATGCTATATTTTCCGCAGTAGGATTTTCTATATTTTTATCAATGATTGCCCCTTCTCTCTTGGCCAAATCATAGTATTTTTTGATAAATTCAAGTATTGTTTCGTCATAGGAATTTACTCTGTAAAAATATACTCCCTTCGGCTTTCTTTCACTTTGTCTTTTAAAAAAGTCTTCAAGCCCTTTTATCTTCTGATGCAATAACATGCATTCATCCCCTTTCAAGTCAAAACTGTACTTATCTTATAAAACTCTTTGTAAAATTATATACTGCATCATACGGAACCGCCAGATTTATATTTTGTCCCTCACTGAAACCTGCCGTACTTATTCCTATTACCTCTCCATACATATTCAGTACCGCTCCTCCTGATGAACCCGGTGATGTAGGTGCGCTAAACTGTATCATATCCACATTATCTATATTTCTAAAGCCTGATATAATACCGTCGGAAACCGAATTGAAAAGACCCAACGGACTTCCTATTGCCACCACCTTTTGTCCTCTTACCAGACCTTCTTTCCCGTTATATAATCTCAAAGGATTTAACACTCTTGAAATTCTTATTATTGCCAGGTCCAGATGATGATGGTATTTTATAACTTCATTTGTCTCATATATTCTCTCATCATCTTCTATTCTTACCTCAAAATAATATCCACCTCTTATAACATGATTATTGGTGAGTATAAAACCGTCTCTTCCAATCATTATACCCGAACCTGTTCCAAGAAGCTTCTTACGGTTGTCAAATACAGCTATCATTACAATTGATGTTGACAGTCTTGCAAGTTCCACATAACTTAACTCTCTATCTCTGCTCACATTTACCGCAGTTATATGAGTGCTCTCTGAAGAACTTGCACCTGTATTTGTCTGATTGTTAGCCGGTGTGACTACAGGTGAAACACTAACTGCTTTAGTTTTGGAATCTCTGTCTTTTCTTCTGGTAGATGCCAGACTTATGGTCACCATTTTTCTCTCGTCCCCCGTATTTACCGGTGCGGCGTTCATTCCGTTCGCTCCGATATCGGTAGGCTGTTGTATCTGATGATTTTCTGCAGGTTCATCCGGTTCATATATCATCTTACCCTCATAAAAATCACCAAGCTTTTTTGTGTAGTAATATTCATCCATTACAGAGATATCTTTTGAGTACTGCAGCAGGCATACATCCATACCGAGTAAATTAAGAAAAATAAAAAAATAGATTTCCGATTCCTTTTGTATATTCTCCGCTACTACCTTTATATTCTTATCTCCGTTTATTTTGATATCCGAAAAATTATCTTCAAGCCAATATAAGAGCTTTACCATTATATTTTTTTCTATTGTATCTGAGATATTCTTCTTATGCTTTTTCAGGAGTTTTTGCATTTCCTTTACCGCTTCAATAAGCTCATTTTCGCTTATATTATTTTGTTTTACTAAAGCCGTATCAAAATGACCTGTGGATATAAAAGCTTCATAATTTCTCTTTTGCTTTGTACAATCACTCTTTATATCCAACGAGTCAATATATTTATAGTATATCCTTCCCTGCTTCATCTCGGATTTCAGATATTTTCTAAGTTCATTTATTTCCTTATTTGTATTTGTATCCGCACCTGTAAACTTTACCATGTAGGTGTTTCTTATTTCACCTGCTCTGTTACCCCTTACTCTTCCAAACTCTGTAATACTGTTTATATTTATAGGATTCAATCTGTATTTTGGCATACTTGCTCCATTAAAATCTGTCTTTCTTTTATTATATATTATATGGTATAATTATATCAATATTAGCGAAAAATATAAGCCTATATTCAATATTTTTTGACAGGGGTTGGTCATGAAAGATTCCAGTATTTACTATAGCGTGGGCGCACTGCTTTATACCGATGCAAATAACACGGGTATTATAGACGATATAATGCTTGAAAGATTTAATATTCCATTTTCTTTAGCTTTTTCATTTGACATGGCAAGCAATGATGCCGAAGCGGATAAAGCTGAGAATATACTTATAAAGACCTTGGATAAACTGTTTGTTTCAAAAAAAGAGAGAGAGTTCTATATACCCAAACTGTTTATAAAAGTGCTTTCCACCTCACATATAGCCCATTTATATAAAAAATTCGGCAGCTTACTGGATATGATTACCGGCTTTATTTTACCCGACTTTTCCGTATCAAATGCCGATATATATATTTATGAAATGCAAAGAATAAATTCGGTACTTTCCACTCCTGTGTATATATTACCTGAGCTTGATTGTGTATCGCTTCTTGACCTTCGAAACAGATATAACTATCTGTATGCAATTAAGGAAAAACTTGCCACCTATGAGGACTATGTTTTAAATATTCTGGTTGCGGCAGGCAGTATACTAAATATGCTCTGCGTCAGGCACAGAGTTGATGAAAGCATATATCAAAGCGGTCCGGTTGCAGGACTTCTGTCCGACATTGTTTCCACTCTTTCAAGTGATTACATAATATCGGCACCTGCCTATGAATACTATGCGGGTATCGGCTGGCAGGAAGGTCTGGGCAAGGAAATTGAGCTTGATAAATTAAACGGCTTTGTAGGTAAAACCGTTGTTCATCCGAAGCAGATACTTGTGATAAACGATGCCTATAAGGTTCCAAGTATTGACTATGATGATGCTTTGAGTGTACTTGATGACAAGAAGATGTATCGTTCCTGTCCGAATGTTAACAATACCAGAATAAATGAACCGAAGATTCATTACAGTTGGGCAATGGAAGTTATCTTACTTGCACAGTACTTCGGTGTGAAAAAATATTAAAAAATGTGTGAGTCTTTCCCACTCACACATTTTTTAAATGTCCTTCATTTTCTTTATTATTCCCATGCATTTATAATTATTTAAGCATGTATATTCTATTTCACTTTCTCTTTCACCGGCAAGCTTTATTATATGTCTAAGCTCTTTATCATTTTTATATCTTTCATCTATAAGTATCTTCCACGGAACTCTTCTAAGAAGCACTCTTGTAGTCTCACCTATCCCCGGTTTTATAAGGTTTATATCCTTTATACCGTATTTTTCCGCCTGCTTTTTTACTTCAATAATTCCTCTTGTGCCTCTGACGCTATCGTCCTTTACTTCTTTTTTAAAAAGCTTTTCTATATTCTCAATGAAGTGATAGCTCAAATCATTTTCTTCATATTCCTTATAGTAAACCGCACCGTGAAAATCATCTTTACCTATTATATCATATCTAAGAAAAGTCCTGCTTACCAGTCCGCATACCGTAGCATTAAGTGCGGAGCTTGGAATAAAGATGTCATCATAAGTGCCTGCCAGTTCCGTCTCACCTGCGGGATCCGATACCACTGCCAGTTCCTCAGATACCCCCTCATAATTTTCACAGGCTGTTTTTAATTCCTTAAGTATTGCGCCCTTACCTATCCAACCGTCTACAAAGAGAATATCTTTTGCCTTGTGACGTGCAAGTATATACTTCATAGCATTATCATCAATGCCCCTGTCTCTTATTATTGAAACGGAATAATGTGCCACATCGGTTTCATACTTCCATTTTATATATCTTTTAAGCAGTACTCCTATCGGAGTACCGGCTCTTGCCAGAGAGACCAAAACCACATCTTTCCCTCTTTTTTCGATAACTTTATCTGCCAAAGATGCAAGAGCATCCGCCATTTTCTGTCCGAAAACCTTAAATGAATCAAAGTATATTTTCATATACTCCTCTGTAGGTATATACTCTATCGGCAGCATTTCACTGTAATGCATTCCTGATTGTATAAGCCTTTCCCTTTCCACACTTGGCAGAGGCTCTACAAGTCCTGTAACATCCTTTAAGAGAAAAATGACATCACTTTCTTTGTAACTACTCTTCATTATCCCACCTGATCAAATATATATTTTTATTTCCTGAAAGTCTGATTGCCTCCAGGATATCAGCTTCTCCTTCAACATCTTTTCCGTCTGTAACAAGAAAGAATATATCCGAATCTTTCAAATCGTATATATAGGTCTGTCTGTTTTTATCATATATACTTCTGACCTCATATCTGGTATGAAGAGGGTAATTCTCCAACTTTGATACCTCAATAGGACTTCTTGTGGATGAGTGCACATATACATCTGCGTCTGAAACAGTATCTATATACTCTGCCAGTTTTATCGGGACATAGATAAATTCTTCAGTCCCAAGTACAGTAACTGTCTTTTTATCTTTCAACAATTCTTTAAGACCTAACTTTTCTTCCAGGAAATCTCCAAGCCTCTCCGTCTCGGTATCCAGATCCCTTATATTTAAAAGCCTTCTGGTCCTGATATCCGTCTTAAAATTAATTATTTTAACATCATCATTTCTTGGTGTAGAGTTGATTGTGTACACATCACCATTGGTCAAAGTATCAACCACTTCATCTTCAAAGCCTTCTTTATCTATATCCCTTATATAGACTATATCCACATTCTTTTCTTTAAAGAATTTTCTTCTTTCCTCTGATAATGTGTTTGTAAGAGGAGCTATGGCATATTTTTTTCCGCCTTTAAATATTCTCTCTATCTCCTCTATACAATGCCATATAGTATTTCCTGTTGTGATCTCATCTTCAACAAATACTATTCTGTCTACTTGATTATATATCTTTTCCATATCTGCAAGTACCAGTCTTTGCTCCATAGCATGACTATGTGCCTCTGTAAAATGTATATACTCATTTTGTACACATATATTTTCTCTGGTTGTTTGCATGAAAAAAGCTCCCGCACTGCTTGCAAGAGTAGCTCCTATCGCTATTGCAGTCTCCGCAAATCCTATTACAAGTGAATTCTTTAAAATTTCACTTGATAAATTTGCAAGAGTGTCATACTCATTTTTCACATCCCCGATCAATGCAATCTTATGCTTTCCCTGATTTGCATTAATTATCAAATAGCCTCTCTTATTATTATTAAGACGTTTTGCAAGGCTTATTTTATCCATACTACCACCTTTTGACATAAATATAGGAGTGACTTTCGCCACCCCTATATTCTATAACTTTTTACTTAAATTTCATCCTCTGTATTATAAATTTGGTATACCTGATATTCTTTTATAAATTCAAATCCAAGTCTTGAGGCCAACTCTACAGAGTGCTGATTTCTAACATCTATATAAGGATTTATATTTTTATCTTCCAGATAAAGTGAAACATTTGATGCTGCCGTGAGCGCAAGGTTTCTCCTCCTGTATTCAGGATTTGTAGCAAATACCAGCTCCATAAACTCGTCGCCATATGCTCTACCCACACAACCGCTTAATGCGACTCCGTCTTTATATACCATATATCCTGTCGCATCTTTGGCAAATTCATCTCTGTTATCAAAACATGCAGCAAAATCTTCGCTCCACATATCCTTTAACAAGGCATCATAATCATCCGGTCTGACATTATCAATATTCAAACCTTCCTCAAGCGCTCCGTTTAACTCTTCCAACAGTGCTCTGTTCTCAACACCTTTAAAAGCCAAAAGATATCTTGAGAAATTTCTATATCTGCAATCTATATTTTCTACAAGCCAGTCTATCCAAGACTCTGAAGTTGGAATTATATAAGCCCCCTCTCCATGCCTTGCAATAGTTCCCCACAAAGAAACCGCTCTGTCCTTCTTTGGAGTAACTCCTACTATATACATATAGTGATATGCCTTTATAACACAGTATGATGCTGTGCCTGTGGCCGGTATCCATACTCTTCCGCATTTGCCGGCAAGTGCAAGCCTGACCAATATATCATCTGTTGCCAATTCAGACAGACCTTCCCTCTCATTTAAACCAAGTTCAATCATAACCTTTCCTCGCCTACTCTTTCTTTTTATCTTTCATAAGCATAGTTTAACACAAAGAATTGGTTAATACTACAATAACATGAATAAAAGTACGAATGTCTTTCTTAAATTTATACGAAAAAGGCTACCCAAAGATGTTTCACAATGGGTAGCCGCTTATTTGTTATTGTAAATATTAGTCTATAAAACTAGCCATACGAATTATAGGTCTGTAATTATAGTTTGAAATAATTATTCCTGTTCTTGATGATGAAGCATGTACTATTTTACCGTCTCCGATATACATAGCAACATGGCTTACAGATCTTCCTGAACCGTAGAAAAGAAGATCTCCCGGCTGAAGCTGATCTGCGCTTGCAACTGTTCTACCTCTTGTTGCCTGCTCTGAAGATGTTCTTGGGAGTGAAACACCTGCAGCGTTTGCAAGAATATATCTTACAAATCCTGAGCAATCTGCACCTATATAAGGATTTGTTCCTCCGTAGATATATCTACCGCCTACAAAAGTCTTTGCAAAGTTTGCAATCTCTTCTCTCTTATTTGCAGCTGTAGCCTGAACTATGCTCTTTGTTGCTGAAGCGGCAGCCTCTTCCACTGAATCCATCTCATCTATAGAAGTATCTCCATCCTTTATAGAAATATACCCTTCTACATCATTATATGAAACTTTTGCATATCCGCCACCCATATCTTCAAGTATCTGGAAAACGTCACCCTTATTTGCCTTACCTATTGTATCGTTTGATGTCATACTCTTATATATATCAAGTGTATTAGCCTGTACTGTAACTATATATGTACCGCTTTTAAGAGCCGGTCCTCTCATCACTTCCTCATGAAAATTTGCAACCTTTCTAACTGATGTTGTTGCAAAAGATGTAACAGGTGAAAGTGTGCTGACAGTTATTGCTGATAATATTCCAATTATAATTCTTCTTGTGTTCTTCATTTTCGGCTCCTTAAATTCTCTTCTATAGTAAACCCGGTCCGTCCGGCATTTAAATCTCTAATAATTACAAACGATTTGTGTTTGTTAAGTAAATGTTACGAAACTTAGTATAAACTCACTAAGAGAATATGTCAAGCTTTTTATTCAATCTTTAATATCTTTTTCCTATACCTTTTTATAATGGCAAAAAGGTTATAAATACCATGTAAACATCGTATTTATAACCCTTATTTGTTAATCTCTTACAAGTTTTATCCTATAAAAGTCCATTTTGAAGTTTTTAAAATCTATCAAAGTTGTTAAGAAGTCATTATTCACTTGAAATAAATATTTATATTTTTTGTTTTTTATCTACTATAACAAAGATAATGCAGATTTTCCAAAGTGACTTTTAGGTTTTGATTTTATTTCAAAAATTAATTTTTGTAACACTTTTGTAACAACTTAAAATTTATAATTCCCTTTTCCGAAAATTCCCTTTATTAAAGCCACCAAAAGCAGTACTCCTATCACAGGTAATAATACAGGTGCCAAAAATGAAAATACCGCAGCAACCACAGCTACAATCACTACTAAAACCGCTATCACAATAATTATAGGTATTATCAGGTTGTTGCCTGAAAAGTTATATGTTTTAAAGCTGTTATCTTTTCTATCACTATAGTTTTCATTCTCTTCATAATTACCGGTTTTTCCGGCTGTGTTTTCATACGTCTCATTATCAATGCCTACAAATACATCGTCATATCCTGCGGCAACCTTTATAGAATTGGCAATAAGTCTGGGTTCTCCCAGTTCTTCCATGATTTCATCTATGCTTCTTCCCTTTGAAAGTTCATCATCAATATATGACGAATAAAATCTTATATTTTCAGCTATAAGAGATTGTGAACCTGTGGAAGCCAGAGCTTTCATCAGTCCGTCCAAAAATTCCTCTTTTGTCATATCTTACTCCATATCAAATATATCTTTTCAGTTCTTCTCTTCTTTTCTTGTAATCAGGTATCTGCTTTTCCACCTCACTCCAAAAAGCTTTGGAATGATTCATATGTTTTAGATGTGCAAGTTCATGTACAAATACATAGTCAATTAATGCCTCAGGTAAAAAGAATAACTTAAAGTTAAAGTTAAGATTCTTCTTTGAAGAACAGCTACCCCATATAGTCTTTACATTTTTTATCCTAACCATATTAAAGTGAACATTCATCTGCCCGGCAAAATCATTAAGCTTCTCTTTAAATATCTTACCGCCGTCAGAATGCATCCAAAGCCTTACCATATCCTCATATTTATCTGTCGGCAAAATGATATGATAATTTTCATCAAATTTCATGTATAAAAATTCCGCTTCTAAGCTTAGGCTCAAACCAAGTGGATTTCGGAGGCATAAGCTTATTTTCATCAGCTACAGCAAACAATTCTTCCATTGATGTAGGATACATCAAAAATGCAACCTTGCCTCTGTCATTATCTATCTCGGACTTTAAATATCCTACTCCTCTTATTCCGCCTGCAAATTTTATTCTTTCGTCCGTTCTCGGGTCTTTTATTCCGAATATGGGTTCAAGTACCAAATCCTGCAATATTGACACATCAAGGCTCTTTATAACATCACCCGATACCGAATCAAGTACTTTTTTCTTTGCACTTAAGATATAGAATTTATCCTTAACAAGCATTCCGAACTCACCTCTGTCACCTATCTCTTCAAGTACAGGGCTCTCCGTTATATCAAAATTTTCAGCTATAAGGCTCATAACTTCTTCCACACTTTTTTTGTTAAGATCAAGAACTATTCTGTTATAAGGCAAAATATGTAATTGCCTTTCATCAAATATTACAGACAGAAAATAATTGTACTCAGCATTCGGATTGTTTTCATTTTGCCTTCTCTTTAAAGCCACTTTTACGGCGGAAGCGGCTCTGTGATGTCCGTCAGCTATATAAAGAGACTCTATCTTTTCAAAGCATTCTCTTATCTGCTCATTATAAGCTTTATCCACCTTCCATACTCTATGGCCTATTCCGTCATCCGATACAAAATCATATATAGGGGCGGCCGATATATTCTCTGAGATTATTTTTTTCAAATCGTCATTTTTCTTATATGCCAAAAATATCGGTCCGGTCTGTGCATTTACAGTATCCACATGTTTTATCCTGTCGATTTCTTTTTCTTCTCTGGTATTTTCATGCTTCTTTATAATGTCGTTTAAATAATCTTCTACACTAGCAAGTCCCACTATACCTATTTGGCTTCTGCCGTTCATAGTCAGCTCATAAAGATAATAGCTGTCTTCATTGTCCTTCTCATATATTCCCTTGTTTTTAAATTCCTCATAGAGATTTTTTGCTTTTTCATAAGCTTCCTTTGAATACATGTCAAAGCTGTCGTCAAAAGCCGTCTCAGGTCTGTCAATATTTAAAAATGCATAAGGCTTGCCTGATACCGCAGCCTTTGCTTCTTTTCTGTCATATACATCATATGGCAAAGATGCCACCTGCTCTGCAAGTTCTTTAACCGGTCTGACACATTTGAAAGATTTTACTACCGCCATCTTAACCTCCATCAATGTTACTTCTTAAGTTTCTTCAAATCATTTTATCAAATGTAATTACAACAAGCAATATTATATGATAAATGACATATGAGTAAAACTCAGTATTCTATTCTCATATTCTTTTATTCTCACTTTGATTTATATAGAAAAGTCAAATTGCAAATAGTATAATATATGCAATACAGAGTTATAAAAGAAAGGCGGTAATATGGAATACAGCGAGATTAGATTAAATGTTTCAAATGATAATATTAAAGAATATAAGCTTTTTGAAGGGATAAAGATATATTCAGATACCTTTATATCTGATGATAAAAAAGCACTGACCAATAAGAGAATTTATATTACAAAAAAGAGAAATTATGTTTACTATGAGAGAACGGATGTAAATTGGAATTATTGGAATAATAAAGATAAATATGACTTAAGTTTTGATACAGACAGTATAAAACATAATATTGTATTTGAAGTATCCAAAGACCTGACTTCATTTTCACAGTATCTTAGCGAAGAAATTATTAAAAAAATTATGCAAAAAGAGGAAAATGGAGAGATCGTTGAAAAATTGGATATATAAATAGATTCTAAGCTTCAGATTTTAATATTTTTATTGCACACAAAAAGGGGATAAGATCTTCACATAAAGAGCTTATCCCCTTTGATGCCTAAAGGCACATATTACTCTATAATTTCTTCTATCTCGCCCAGCAGAATAAAATGAGGCTCCCAGCCGCCGTGACCGTCAGTATAGATATCAGGATACTGTTCATAGTAGTCTCTTATTTCCATATATAACTCCCTTTTTGGTTAAAATACTACTTTATAACTCTTACCTTTAAAATACCGTCTATAGCATTCAGCTCTTTTACAAGGCTGTCACTTGCCTTACTCTCTATATCTATAAGTGTATATGCCTTTGAGCCCTTTGATTTATTTGTAAGATCAGAAATATTATATCCGTTCTTTGCAAATGCTGAAGTAATCTGACCTATCATATTTGGAATATTCTGATGCAAAAGAGCAACTCTTCCCTCTACCTGACATACTCCCATATCACAGCTTGGGAAGTTAACGGAATTTTTTATATTACCGTTCTCAAGGTAGTCTACAAGTTCATTTGCAGCCATAACCGCACAATTGTCCTCACTCTCCTGTGTGGAAGCACCCAGATGAGGTATAACTATTGCTTTTTCCATCTTTGCAGACTTTGTATTCGGGAAGTCTGTAACATATCTTGCAACCTTGCCGCTCTCAAGCGCTTTTTCCATCTCATCATCATCTACAAGCAGGTCTCTTGCAAAGTTTAAAATCACAACTCCGTCCTTCATCTGAGGAATTGAATTTTTTCCGATCATTCCCTTGTTATCATCTGTGAGCGGAACATGCAATGTAATATAATCACACTCTCTGAATATTTCATTTATATCTGTTATATGCTTTATCTTTCTTGAAAGTCTCCATGCGGCATTTACTGAAATAAACGGGTCGTATCCCAAAACTTCAAGCCCCAGTGAAGCTGCGGCATTTGCAACTTCGGCACCTATAGCACCGAGTCCTATTACTCCGAGTTTCTTTCCCTTTATCTCACCGCCTGCAAAGTTTTTCTTTCCCTTTTCAACATCCTTTGCAATAGTATCCGAATCTTTGATGCTTCTTGTCCACTCGATACCTCCGACTACATCTCTTGCAGCCAAAAGCATACCGCAGATTACAAGTTCTTTTACACCGTTTGCATTTGCTCCCGGTGTGTTAAATACCACTATTCCGGCATCTGCACATC
Source organism: uncultured Lachnoanaerobaculum sp. (assembly GCA_916720285.1). Taxonomy (GTDB): domain Bacteria; phylum Bacillota; class Clostridia; order Lachnospirales; family Lachnospiraceae; genus Lachnoanaerobaculum. Next base: position 18,370 of record CAKAQP010000022.1, read on the forward strand.
GCTCAAGCGGTATATTGTTTACACCTGCACCTGCTCTGGCTATGGCAAGGAGATTTTCTGAGAAGTCCATATCACCCATTGCGGCAGATCTTACCATAATAGCATCCGCTTCTTCAATATTGTCTGTAAGCTCATAATTTTCGTCAAATATATCCGTTCCGACATTTGCAATAGCATTTAAGCAATGTATTTTTCTCATGATATCTCCTTATGCATTTTCCTTCTCGAATTTTTTCATAAACTCCACCAGTTTTTCTACGCCTTCCTTCGGCATGGCATTGTAGATGCTGGCTCTCATTCCGCCGACACTTCTGTGGCCTTTTAAGTTTACAAATCCGTTTGCCTCGGCCTCTTTGATAAATTTCGCATCAAGTTCTTTGTCTCCTGTAACAAAAGGTACATTCATAAGTGAACGGTCCTCTTTTCTTACAGTTCCTTTAAAGAGCTTTGATGAATCAAGGAAATCATATAATATATTTGCTTTCTCTTCATTTCTTTCCTTCATTGCCGCAAGTCCGCCAAGAGATTTAATCCATTTAAATACCTTGCCGCAAATATAAATATTGTATGTCGGAGGTGTATTATAAAGTGACTTGTTGTCTGCATGAATCTTATATCTGAGCATTGAAGGTGTGCCTTCAAGTACATCATCTGTAAC
>CAKAQP010000023.1 GCA_916720285.1 uncultured Lachnoanaerobaculum sp.
AAAAAGGTATAGAAAAGGGAATAGAAAAAGGAATAGAAAAAGGTATAGAAAAAGGAATAGAAAAAGGAATAGAAAAAGGAATAGAAAAAGGTAGGGTGGTAGGAAGACAGGAAGGCGTTATAAGTATACTTGCATCTTTGGTAAATGACGGAATACTAAGTATTGATGAGGCTGCTGCCAGAGCAAATATGAGTGCCAAGGATTTTGAGAAGTTTATAAAGTGATAGATCTAAACACAATCTGTATACAATCCTTACCGACTTTACTTTTTATTCATTTTTTGTTAAAATTAGAATGTTGTTTTGAACAATGAAAATTGAATAAGGAGGTGCTTTTATGTCACAACTGGGAAGTATAATAATAGCGGTAATACTCTCAATAGTTGTTGTGGCGCCTCTAAGTTGGAGTTTAGCGATTGCTCATCGTAAGAAGTCATATGAAGATAAGATCGGATCAGCAGAGATTAAATCCAGAGAAATAATAGAGGAAGCCTTAAAAACAGCCGAGACAAAGAAACGTGAAGCTCTCTTGGAAGCAAAAGAAGAGTCTATAAAGACAAAAAATGAGCTTGATAGAGAGGTGAAAGAAAGAAGGGCAGAGTTAGCCCGCTATGAGAAAAGAGTACTTAGTAAGGAAGAAAACTTGGACAAGAAGCAGGATTTACTTGAAAAGAAAGAAGAGAGTGTTCTTGCAAGAGAGGAAAAGATACTCGCAAGGAGCAAGGAAGTTGAATCCCTGTATGATAAGGGAATCGCCGAGCTTGAGAAAATATCCGGACTCACAAGTGAACAAGCTAAGGAATTTTTGTTACAATCAGTTGAAGATGAAGTAAAACATGACAAGGCAAAGCTTATTAAAGAGCTTGAAAATGTCGCAAAGGATGAAGCCGAGAAAAAGGCTAAGGAATATGTGGTTACTGCGATTCAAAGATGTGCAGCAGACCATGTGGCTGAGACGACAGTTTCAGTAGTTGCGTTACCGAATGACGATATGAAAGGTAGAATCATAGGTCGTGAGGGTAGAAATATACGTACACTGGAACAGCTTACAGGAGTGGAGCTTATCATTGACGATACCCCTGAGGCGGTAGTTTTATCCTGTTTTGATCCTGTAAGAAGAGAAGTGGCCAGAGTAGCACTTGAAAAGTTGATTGTTGACGGTCGTATTCACCCTGCAAGAATTGAAGAGATGGTGGATAGGGCAAAGAAAGAAGTTGACGGTATTATGAGAGAGGAAGGCGAGAATGCTGCACTTGAGGTTGGTGTGCACGGTATACATCCTGAACTCATAAAATTACTTGGAAGAATGAAATTTAGGACCAGTTATGGTCAGAATGCTTTAAAGCATTCTATTGAAGTGGCACAATTGTCAGGACTTTTGGCAGCAGAAGTTGGAGTGGATATTAGATTGGCGAAGAGAGCCGGTTTACTACATGATATTGGAAAAGCCATCGACCATGAGGTGGAAGGTTCACATGTACAGATTGGTGTGGAACTTTGTAAGAAGTACAAGGAACATCCGGTTGTAATCAATTCTGTAGAATCACATCATGGAGATGTTGATCCGGATTCACTTATTGCATGTTTGGTACAGGCGGCAGATACTATTTCCGCAGCAAGACCGGGTGCAAGAAGAGAAACACTGGAGACATATACTAACAGACTGAGTCAGCTTGAAGAAATCACTACATCATTTGACGGAGTTGAGAAATCATTTGCTATACAGGCAGGCCGTGAGGTAAGAATCATGGTATTGCCTGAGAAGGTAAGTGATGATGATATGGTTATTTTGGCCAGAAATATCTCAAAGAGAATAGAAGAAGAGATGCAATACCCGGGTCAAATAAAAGTAAATGTGATCAGAGAATCAAGAGTGGCAGATGTTGCAAGATAATAATAGGGCGATAGCGAGTAGCTGTCGCCTTTTTTAGTGTAAAATTATAAATTTTGATTGTAACCTTTTGGTAAGTATTTTAAAGAAAATATCATATAATAGTAATTGACTGAAACTCTAATATAGTATTTAATAGTATGGAGAGAATATTATATAAACATATAGATATGAGTGAAAGGAAATATATGAAAAATTTCGGAAGAAAATTTGCTGTAGCGGCAATAAGTGGAATAATAAGTTTGGCGGCTTCTATGACTGCATTTGCGGCATCGGGAATCAAGTCTGTAAAGATAAATATAAAATCTGATGCGATTACAGTAGGTAAAGACAGGGATATAAACGATATTACGGTAAATGTATCAGGAAGCAATTACTACATTGACGGTGTCGATTTTATGGATATGGGTACTACATGGGAGATTACAGATACTCCTAAGATTACAGTACATTTGTCTGCAAATGACAATTATTACTTCAGCGTTTATAAGGCTGAGGACTTTAAAATAACAGGTGGAGAGCTTATAGAGGCAAGAAGAGAGAACAGTTCAAATGATTTATACGTAGATATACAGTTACCGGCGTTGATAAATCAGGTATCACCTATAGAAACGGTAAATTTAAGCAGTAACGGTCAGGCTGCATGGAGCATATCACAGGGGGCTTCAGGTTATCAGGTAAAGCTTATAAGAGATAATACATCTACAGTCGGCGGAGTGCAGAATTTTACCACAAATAGTGCAAACTTTAAGTCACTCATGACAAAGTCAGGTACATACACATTGAAGGTTAGAGCTGTAAACGGTGACGGTACAAAGAGCAGTGCATGGGTATCATCAAGCACAGTAACAATAAGTCAGGCTGAGGCTACAAACAATTACAATGAGAGTAAGAATGCTACAACACTTCAAGGCACATGGCAGAGAAATACTACAGGTTGGTGGTATGCATTCTCTGACGGTACATATGTAACTTCATCATGGAAGCAGATAGGCGGTGAATGGTACTATTTCAATGCTGACGGATATATGCTTGTGGGATGGCAGAATATTGGAGGCAACTGGTACTATATGGACCTTAACAGAGGAAATATGCTTTCAAACACTACAACACCTGACGGATACTTTGTAAATGAATCAGGTGTATATGTTGCAAGATAATAAATAATATAGTGTATATAAAAAGAAACTCCGGACTGTAATACAGTTTAGAGTTTCTTTTTAAGTTAATGTAAATTTACTTTAATATAGGCAAATCTCTTTGATATATTTAGATTCCCTTTATAACAAAGCTGAATTTTAAATTGCCTTCACCTCTTATCAGATAATCTTCAAGAGTAGGTGCACCCCAGGTATCATCGCCTCCTATACCCATCTGTGCAAGATTCACACGAAGTACAGTCTTTGTAACAGGCGGCAATTCAAAGTCATGTCTTGCCTCTTCAATCTCACTCGAAGTATAGCAAAGGGCTGAAACATTGATACAATTTCCTGCAACTATAAGGCCTCGTCCCTTCTTATCGGTAATCTTTGCAAATCTTACATGAGATTTATTGCCGCTCTCCTGTGGTGAGAGATATTTAGCAAGCTGATCCGCTACCTTGCCTTCGAAAAGGTCAATCTTTGCACCCGGAAGTCTGTCGGAGTAAGTTTCCATAGGACCTGCACCATACCATGAAATATTTTCATATTCAGGCTTTAACTTAAACATTGTACCGAACTCAGGTAAATCATAATTCCCCGTTTCACTCTTATAATCCATGTTTATCTTGATGCTGCCGTCACCAAACACTTCATATTCCACAGTTAGCTCATCGCTGCATTCAGGCAGGGCATATTTATAAGTCACAGATACATAAGTATCATATTCTTTTATAACAGGTCTGAATGCAGGCCAATAAGTACTGTCTTCACGTGGAACTTTTGTAGTGGCATAAAGTGAAGCCGTTTTCCATTTTGAATATCTGAAAGGCATATTATTGCCGAAATCATTGTCTGTAGGCGGTCTCCAGAAATTAGGTCTCGGTATAGCTTTAAGTAACTCTTTACCTGCATATCTGTAAGAAACAAGTCCGCCGAAATTCTGTGAGAACAGAGCTTCAAAATTATCACCCTTTATCCCGAAGTTCACAACTCCCATTGTGAGCTTATATGGTTTATTTTCACAGAGTATAGTATCACAAATAATAGTCTCATCAAAATTTGAGAAAAGAGCATCATATGCCTTATTACCTTCTCTTAAAACAACTTCTGTAAATGAAACTTCGCCAAGGTTATATAAGGTTTCAATATTAAAAACGGCCTTAACACCTATAACAAGCTCATCGCCATAAATATCAAAAAGCTTTCCGGCTTTTTCTTTGATATTTAGAGAATGCTCAGTCTTTGACAATCCTTCACCTTTTAAATAAAAACTTCTTTCATATAAAGTCCTTCCGAATTTCTTTATATAAATAACAAATTTATAGTCATTCAAATCTCTGAAAAGATTTCTGTTGTGTACATATAATAAGTCTTTGTCAAAATCCATCTTTAAATCAACAGGTCTGTAATTATATCTTACCGCCTGTATTTTAGGGGAAATATCTCTGTCACCTCCGTATACTATACCGTCTCCGCTGAAGTTATAGTCGGTGGGAGAGTCATCAAAATCTCCTCCGTAGTACTGAGTATCATTGCCGAAAGGATCTTTACCGGTAATACTTTGATCGATATAGTCCCAGATAAACCCACCTTGGAAAAGCTCCTCTTCCCATGCAAGCTCGGTATAAAGTTGCATACCTCCACATGAGTTACCCATTGCATGAGTATATTCACATTCAATAAAAGGTTTATCTCTGTGAGTTTTCAAAAATTCCTTTACATCAGCTACCTTGGCATACATTCTGCTTTCGATATCTGAGGTATCATTGTAACGACGGTCATTGAAAACACCCTCATAATGAACAAGTCTGCTTGAATCTTTTTGCCTGAAGAATTCGCTCATCTCATATATATCGCTTCCTCCATAGCTTTCATTTCCACATGACCAGATAAGTATGGAAGAGTGGTTTCTGTCTCTCATATACATGGAGTTTGCTCTGTCAAGTAAAAGCGGCATCCACTCTTTCTTATCACCGGGAACTACCATATCATAGTCGGAAACACCGCTAAGAAGTCCGTCCCAGCTGCCGTGAGACTCAAGATTGCATTCATCCATAAGATAGATGCCGTAGATATCACATAGCTCATAGAGTGCAGAGCAGTTTGGATAATGGCTTGTTCTTATGGCATTGATATTGTTTTCCTTCATGGTAACTATATCTTTTTTTACTTCCGCATAGCTGATTGCACGACCGGATTTAGAGCTGAAATCATGTCTGTCCACACCGGCAAATACAATTCTTTTACCGTTGACAGTCATTATATTAGCTGAATTTTTTTCAAATAATCTAATACCGATTTTTACAGAAGTTACTTCAAGTAAATTATCACCGTCATATATTTCAATGTACAAAGTGTAGAGATTAGGGATTTCGGCACTCCAAAGCTTCGGATTATTTATCTCAAGGAAAATATTATTTTCACCGGAAACCGGATCCTTATCAAGCTCTGTCACAACAGTTTCATCAAAGAAGTACCTAAACTCATTAGACTTTAAAGTCATATCAAAAGCGTCATATAATCTGAGTTTGACTTTGGCGCTTTGGCTTAGAGTCAATGATATATCCAATTTGACTTTATCAAGATTCTTATTTTCAAATATCTGTTTTACACCTATATCCTGCAAATGGCACTTCGGCTTTGCGTAGAGACAGATATCTCTAAAAATTCCTGAGAATCTGAAGAAATCCTGATCTTCAAGCCAGCTGCCTGAACACCATTTTGCAACCTGCATTGCAAGTTTGTTCTCACCCTTTACTATATATTTACTTAAATCAAACTCTGAAGGAGTAAAACTGTCTTCACAGTAGCCAATATAGTGTCCGTTTAACCATACGGCGGCCGCACTCTCAACACCTTCCATTCTTAAAATAATATCCTTGCCTGTAAAACTCTCAGGTAATGTAAAGTATTTTACATAGCTTGCAACAGGATTAAAGTCAGTAGGAGACTGTCCTGATTTAAGCCCCTGTCTGCCGTCCCAAGGGTATGCGACATTGGCATAATGAGGTCTGTCATAGCCTTCCATTTGTATATGTGCAGGAACTCTGATATCCTCCCAGTTTTTGCAGTCAAAGCTTAAAAGCTCAAATCCGTCAGGAGTGGAGTCAGGATTGATTGAGTAATCAAATTTCCATATACCGTTCAGATTGTAGTATAGAGAAGACTCACCCTTTATAAGTTCATTCCTATTTGCAAATAACTTATGATCTGAATGTGCCGGAAGTCTGTTTTCCTCAAAAACAGTAGGTTCTAAAATGTTCTTTAAGATATCTTTATTCATTTTTACCTCTCTTAAAATTATATTTTATCAACAAAAGGTATGAAATCTTGATACAAGTTTTCACACCTTTAAAAAAGCATATCATATATTACTTTACAGCACCTGTAATTCCTTCAGCAAACTGCTTTTGGAGTACGAAGAATATGATAACTGTAGGTATACTGCAAAGAAGTACCGCAAGCATCAGTACACCATAGTCGGTTACATAGCCTTCTTTTAAGTTTGCTACCAACATAGGCATTGTAATGGATGTTTTTTCAGTCATTATTACCTTTGGCCAAAGATATGAGTTCCAAGCACCCATAAAGGTAATGATTGCTGCTGAAGCATATGTAGACTTCATAGTAGGAATAAATATTCTGAGGAATATACTGAATTCATTTAATCCGTCAAGTCTTGCAGCTTCAAGAATATCATGTGGGAATGATCTGGCACTCTGTCTAAAGAGCATTATCAAAAACGGTGTGGACAATGTAGGAAGTAAAAATCCCAAAGTTGTATTTAAAAGTCCCCACTTTGAAAACATCTGGAACAGAGGAATCATAATAGCTACAAAAGGAACCATCATTGCCAACAAAAGTACCGCCATAATGGCATCCTTTGCCTTATCATGGTATATTTCAAAGCCGTAGCCTGCAAGTGAACAGATAAAAAGTGCCAATACCGTCATCATTATTGAATATTTAAATGAATTGATCATAGCACTGCTTACATCACTTGCTGCAAGCAGATTTGAAAGATTTTTAAAGAGATAACTTCCGGGTAGGAGAGCACCTCTTATTACATCTATACTTGCATGAGTGGCACTGACTGCCATCCAGTATAGAGGGAAAATCGATATAAGTGAAACAATGGTCAAAAATACATATTTTACAACAGTTTTTATTTTAGTCACGCTTATCACCTACTTTCATCTGTACTGCGGCAAGTACTGCCACTAAAATCAAAATAAAGAATGACATGGCAGCTGAGTAGCCGAAGTTTGGTACATATTTAAATGAAGTGTTATAAATATAATGAGACATTGTAATTGTTGCATTTGCCGGACCTCCGCTTGTGAGGTTTACAGACTCATCAAACAACTGCAATGTACCGTTTGTTGACATGATAGCCGTAAGTAAAATCATAGGCTTTAAAAGCGGAATGGTTATTTTTCTTAATATCTGGAAATATGTTGCTCCGTCAATCTTTGCGGCTTCATATATGGAATACTCTATATTTTGAAGTCCTGCAAGATAGAATACCATGTTGTAGCCCGTCCATCTCCAAAGCAGAGCGATTATAATAACAATTCTTGCCGCAAAAGGATTTGAAAGGAAATTATAACCGGTATGTAAAATTCCAAGATTTACAAGAGCGGTATTTATATAACCGTCCACTGCAAAAAGTGATCTGAATATAATGGCATATGATACAAGAGATGTAGCACATGGCAGGAAAATACAGGTTCTGAAAAGCCCTTTAAACCTTAAATGCTTATCATTTAATAAAGATGCCAAAAGAAGAGCAAATAAAAGCATTATAGGTACCTGAACTATCAGGTATATAAAGGTGTTTTTCAAAGACTGCATAAATATTGCATCAGCAAACATTCTCTTATAATTTGTTAACCCGGCAAAAGAAATTTTTGCACCGACACCGCTTTGCATAGACAGTATTATGGCTCTTATCATCGGATAGAAACTCATAACGGCTATGAGTACGGTTGCAGGAGTCAAAAATATCCAACCTGATATATTTTGTTTTTGTGAGAGTGAAAGTTTTTTCTTATTCCCCATAAATTTCTCCTTCGATTAAACAAGGGGGAGACTTGACCATGGCCAAACCTACCCCCTGACAAAACCTTAAAATATTATTTACCCATTGCGAAATTAACAGTGTCCTGCACAGTCTTAAGCTCGCTGTCTACATCAGCGCCGGCAAGTATATTTGTTGCGGCAGCTGCTACTGCATCTCTTGCTTCATAGTAGTAAACACCTGTATTATTCTTTGGTGTCTTTGATGCAAATTCTGTAAGAAGCTTGTAAACCTCCTGTCCGCCAAAGAACTCAACCTTCTCTGCATAAGCCTCTGTTCCACCTGCAGGTAACCATGTAGCCAATGCACCGCTTGGAAGAATCTTGTCATAGAGCTCTGTGCTTCCTGCAAATGTCTTTGCAAGGAAATCAACTGCTAAATCCTTCTTCTTTGATCCTGCATTCACAGCCCAGCTTGAACCACCGTTGTTTGAGTAGTTTGTCTGCTCGCCTACACCTGCAAGCTTCGGCAGATTTGTTACAGCCCATTTTCCTGACTGATCCTTTGCGGCTCTGATAGAACCCATAATCCAGCAACCGTTGATGGTTCCCGCTACAGTCTCGGCATTCATAGTTGTAATGTACTGATCCCAGTCGTTTACAAGTACCATAACGCCTGACTCTTTAAGTTCCTTATATGTTTCAAGTGCTTTCTTTAAAGTTTCGTTTCCTACGATATTAGGGTCACCCTTGTCATCAAAGAGTGAAGCGCCTGTAGACTGAAGAATAATCATTATAATATCCGCTTCATTTGCCTGACATGAAAGTAAAGGCTTTCCTGTCTTTGCAAGAACATCTTTGCCTATTTCAATATATTTATCCCAGTCTATATCTGTAAGGTCGTCAACCTTGTAGCCTGCCTGCTCAAGAATATCTGTTCTGTAAGCAGCTATAACGGTTCCGTTATCAAAAGGAACACCGTAGTTTACATTATTTACGGTTGAGTAAGCCAATTTACCCGGTGCAAACTGTGTAAAGTCAAAAGCCTTTGTTTCAGTCAAGTTTGCAAAAACATCAGGGAATGAAATCTGATTTTTCCAGAATGCGTTGTCCTGCATAAGGAAAATATCAGGCAATGTAGATAAATCACCTGCAACACCTGCTGTGTTGATCTTTGTCTGTAAATCAGCCCATGGAGTTTCCACTACATTAAGCTTGAAATCAGGGTGATCCTTCTGGTAAACTTTTGCAGCTTCATTCATTGCATTGATATTGAATGCAGGATCCCAGCACCATACTGTAAGAGTGTTGTCATCTGTAGCAGTTGCCGCATTATCTGCAGCTGAGGAAGAGCTTGTGGAAGCTTCTTTGCCACCGCCACAACCTGCAAGTAAGGTAGTGCACATTGCACCTGCCATAAGAACACTTAAAATTTTCTTTTTCACAAAAAGTCCTCCTTATCGTTACAATCAGGTGAGTAAGCTATAAAAATAGAGGGTTAAATAGCATATTTAACTTGACCTGAATTGTCATCATTTTCAGAAATTATACAATATTGTGAAAATAATTGTCTATGGTAGTTTTATACTATTATAAAATATATAATTGTTTATATTGTATATTAAAAAAAGTAAAAACAATAGAATAAGATAAAATAATTAAGTGAATAAGAAATATGTATTTAATACATAGAAAAGCTCTTTGAAAATTGAAAAAACTTTCAAAGAGCTTCGATATTTATGATTTTAGAATATTAAGTAGATGCTTTGTCGGTTTTGTATGAAAATTCTAGCTATACTGTTTTATTAAATTAATAATATTTTCCACACCGTTTGTTGCATCCGAGTTTGACATGGCATCTATATACTTTTGCCTGTTTTTATAAAGTTCCGAAACTTCCATTGCAAGTGAAACATTTGCAAGTGCCTCTTCATCTATGACTTTAGAGTAACCGGCATTTTCAAAAGATTCGGCATTAAGTATCTGATCACCTCTTGAAGCGGCACCTGAGAGCGGTATTAAAAGATTCGGCTTTCTGAGTGCCAAAAGCTCGCATATGGTATTTGCACCCGCTCTGGATACCACCACATCGGCAAGCGCAAAGAAATCCTTCAATTCTTTGTCCACATATTCATACTGAAGATAGCCTTCTTTTCCCACAATTTTTTCGTCTACATTACCTTTACCGCAGATATGTATTACATTAAACTCTTTTAATATATCATCAAGAGATTTTCTGATTGCCGTATTTACTATAACGGAGCCGAGACTTCCTCCTATTATAAGAAGAGTCGGTTTATTGTCAAATCCTGTCAGTTTGAGAGCTTCTTCCCTGTTACCGCTTAAAAGCTCTTTCCTGATAGGTGAGCCTGTAAGTACAGCTTTTCCCTTCGGAAGATACTGTAGAGTCTCCGGGAAATTGGTACAGACTTTCGTAGCAAATTTTGTTGCTATTTTATTTGCAAGTCCCGGTGTAATATCCGACTCATGTATAATAACGGGAATTTTTAAAAAAGCCGCAGCCATTACTACAGGAACACTTACAAAGCCGCCTTTTGAAAAGACTATATCGGGCGAATATTTCTTTATTATCCTACGTGCCTCAAAAAGTCCTTTTACCACCCTAAAAGGATCACTGAAGTTTTTTAAGTCAAAGTATCTTCTGAGTTTTCCGGAAGATATACCTTCATATGGAATATTCTGAGCCTTTATAAGACCTTCTTCCATACCGTTTTTACTGCCTATATATTTGATATCAAATCCGGCTTCTTTTAATGCAGGCAAGAGAGCAATGTTCGGTGTGATATGTCCTGCGGTACCGCCACCTGTTAATATTATTTTTTTCATATTATTTCCATTCTTTATGTTATAATTAAGCCTATATATTAAGTATAGTTTAACAAGTATAAATATTCAAGTGTGAGGAGAATGTAATGATTGGTATAATCGGTGCTATGGAAGAGGAAATTTCAAAGCTGAAAGAAATTATGGAAAATAAAGAGACAAAAGTCATAGCCGGTATGGAGTTTGTACAGGGAAAGATAAGAGGGAAATCTGTTACCGTGGTACGCTCAGGTATAGGAAAAGTGAATGCTGCGGCATGTACCCAGATACTGGCGGACAGATTCGGAGTGGGAACGGTAATAAATACCGGAATTGCCGGTTCACTGAAGAATGAGATAAATATAGGAGATATAGTGCTCTCTACAGATGCGGTGATTCATGATATGAATGTTGAAGGTTTCGGATATCCCAGAGGACAGGTACCGAGAATGGATGTATTTGCTTTCCCTACGGATGACGGACTTAGAAGTATTGCAAAGGAAATCTGTGAGAAAGAGCTTACAGATATTTCAGTGTTTGAAGGAAGAGTCTTGAGTGGAGATATTTTTGTATCCGACAAAGCGACAAAGGAAGATTTGAAAAAAACTTTTGGCGGATACTGTACTGAAATGGAGGGTGCCGCAATAGCACAGGTTGCATATTTGAACGGAATTAAAGCGCTTATAGTTAGAGCCATATCCGATAAGGCGGATGACAGTGCGAGTATGGATTATGCCGAGTTTGAAAGAAAGGCAATAGAAAATTGTGTGAAGCTTACTACAAGATTGATAGAAACTATTGATACTTCCTACTATTGCCAATAGTATATAGTTGTTATAAAATAAAAACAGTATATTGTTTTAGAAAATTATGGTTATATATGACCGTAACACATTATAAATACAGAAAGGCGTGTAATATGAACAAGACAGTAAGTTTTGATTATTCAAAAGCAATGGCATTTTTAGGTGAGGATGAGCTTCAAAATTTTAAAACAACCACATTGAATGCCAGAGATACATTATTATCAAAGTCGGGAGCAGGGTCCGATTTCTTGGGTTGGATCGATCTTCCTGTGTACTATGATAAGGAAGAGTTTGAAAGAATAAAGACTACAGCAAAGAGAATACAAAATGATTCAGATGTACTCTTGGTGGTAGGTATCGGAGGTTCATATCTTGGTGCCAGAGCCGCAATAGAGTTTTTGAGCCACAGCTTTTACAACTGTCTGGACAAATCTCAGAGAAAAACACCACAGATAATATTTTGCGGAAATTCAATATCATCAAAGTATATAGCCGATTTGAAGGATGTTTTGAAGGATAAGGATTTTTCTATAAATATAATATCAAAGTCGGGAACTACAACAGAGCCGGCTATCAGTTTCAGAGTATTTAAAGAACTTCTCATAGAAAAGTACGGAAGAGAAGAAGCAAATAAAAGAATTTATGCAACAACAGATAAGGCAAGGGGTGCACTTAAATCACTTGCTAACGAAGAAGGATATGAGAGCTTCGTAGTACCTGATGATATAGGTGGAAGATTCTCTGTACTTACAGCTGTAGGTCTGCTTCCGATAGCGGTTGCGGGAATAGATATTGATGAGCTTATGGCAGGTGCCGCAGCTATGAGAGAAGAAGTAATCGGAAAGCCTTTTGAGGAGAATCCTTCTTTATTATATGCAGCAATCAGAAATATATTCCTGAGAAAAGGAAAGAATGTGGAAGTTACGGCAAATTATGAGCCGAGCCTTCACTATGTATCTGAATGGGTAAAACAGCTTTTTGGTGAGAGTGAAGGAAAGGACGGCAGAGGTATTTTCCCGGCTGCTGTGGACTTGACAACAGACTTGCACTCCATGGGACAGTATATCCAGGACGGTGGCAGGATGTTGTTTGAAACCGTACTTGATATTGAAGAGTCACCTGTAGAGATCCTTTTAAAAGAAGAAGAGACGGATACGGACGGTATGAATTACTTGGCAGGAAAGAGTGTGGATTTTGTAAACAAGTCTGCAATGAACGGAACAATACTTGCACATACAGACGGTGATGTTCCGAATCTTAAAATAAATATACCTAATGAGAGTCCTTTCTCACTTGGAAGTTTATTCTATTTCTATGAATTTGCATGTGGTGTGAGCGGATACATACTTGGTGTAAATCCGTTCAATCAGCCAGGCGTTGAAAGTTACAAGAGCAATATGTTTGCACTGCTTGGAAAACCGGGATATGAAAGTCAGAGAGAAGAACTTTTAAAGAGGCTTAACTAAAGATGTTCAGGCTTTGGGGAAAGATATTCAAAGACAATCGATTGTTAAAAGACCATGTTGCAACAGATGTCGATTACAGTAAAGACAGAAAAACAATGATATTTGATGCGATAAGAGAGATATGTCATGAATTTGATATAGCAGAACCTATATGGCTTTTGCCTAATATAGATGACTTTGCTTATAGAGGTAAAGTAAGATTTAATGCTGACAACTTTATAGAACAAATAGATTTTGACTATCTGGAAATACAAATAATAGAAGAATAATAAAATGGAGAGTGTATTATGGCAGAACCTATTTTAGACTATGACAGTTTTTTTGAAGGTGCAAAAAGTGCCCTGCTGGAGCTTGACACATTGAGTACAGAAGAGGAAAGGCTCAGAGCTGAAGGTGACAGAGTAACCAAAGCTATAGAAGCTGAGAAGAAAGCCACGGAAGGCAGAATAGCCGAGACCACATCTAAAAGATTAAAAGAGATAACATCCACATATGATGCCGAGATTAAAAAGGCTGAAGATATCCGAAAATCTTTGGAGGCAAAGAAGGGTAAGGCAAAGAGTAAAAAGGTAAGTGAAAGAATTGCCGATGAAACTAAAGATTTGCACGATCATATAGCAAATACAAAATCTGAAATAAAAAGTGAGATAAAAAAAGAAAAATTGCCGGGATTTTGCGGAGGAAGATTGTATCACACATTTTATTTCCCGCACAAATTCTTTGATTTTGTAAAGATAGTTTTAGCTGTACTTGTAATATTCCTTGCAATACCTATGGTAATTTATAAGCTGATACCGAATCACAGAACTATATATTTACCTTTTATTTGCTTTGCGGTTATTATTTTGATAGGCGGATTGTATATATTGATAGGAAATCTTACAAAAGCAAGACATAGAGACAGCCTGCTTAAGATAAGAGCTATGAGAGATACTATTGACAATGATTTTAAGAGAATCAAGCTTATAACAAAAGAGATAAATAACGACTCGTCAGAGGAAAAGTATGATTTGGGAGCTTTTGATGCCGAGATAGAAGAAGCAAAGATTAATGTACAGAGTATAAAGGATAAGAAAACTGCAGCTTTAAGCGAGTTTGAAAACAGTACAAAGAAAATTATTGCAGATGAGATAACGGATAATTCAAGAGAAAAACTTGAGAGTCTGAACAATGAACTTGAGGTGACAAAGCAAAGCCTCACAAGTATAGCTGCAAGAAGATCGGAGATAAACTTAGATATATCCGATAAGTATGAATCATATCTTGGAAGAGACTTTTTACAGCCGTCAAAGATAGAGGCTTTACAAAAACTTATAAGTGACAATGAAGCCGCTAATTTAAGCGAGGCTATAGATCTGTACCAAAAAAGACAAAACGGATAAGAGATGATAGAAGATAAGGAAATAAAGAAGCGGGAGCTTAAAGACAGAATAATAGTAACTGCCGATCTTGATGAGAAAAATGCTCCAAGATCCAGAAGAAGACAAAATGTCAACTTTTTTGTAGAAAGGGGGAGGTTTATCCTCCTCCTGCTTGCTTTAATAACTGCTTTCACAGTTGTATTTACATTAATAAAGCGGTATAAGAGTTATGATAAATTCAAACTGAAATGGATTCATGAACTCAGTGAGGGCAGCCTTGTAGGTTATGAGAAGCTTGGTAACGGTTTTTTAAAGTATTCAAAAGACGGTGCATTGTATTTAAAGCCCGGCGGAAAAGAAGTGTGGATAGAAAGCTACGAGATGTCAAATCCGAAGATCGATAATAACGGTAAATATGTGATAATATTTGATGTCGGAGGAAATGATCTTGAAAGCTACACAAAAGACGGCAGGGTTGCGGCTATAGGTACCGATTTACCGATACTTAAGGCCGTTGTATCAAAAACCGGTATAATTACCATATTGGTAGAAGATTCAAATTCCACATATATATTTTTCTATAATAAAGAGGGCGAACAGCTTAACATAAGTATAAAGTCAAAGCTTGCCGGAGACGGCTTTCCTACAGATATAGCATTGTCACCTGACGGAACCGCACTTATGGCAACATTCCAGTACTTAAAGGGCAGTTCAATGATGGGAAGAGTCGTTTTTTATGATTTCTCGGAAATCGGACAAAATATGCCGAATAGAGTTGTAGGCGGTTTTGATGAAGAGTTTGTCTCTTCAATGGTAGCAAGAGTAAGGTATTTTGATAAAATAAATTCGGTAGCAATTGCATCTGACGGACTTTATTTCTTCTCATCAAAGAATGTTGCTTCTCCAAAGCTTATTAAGACAATAAAGGCTGAAGAAGATATTGAAGCTGTGGACTTTGAGGGAAATAAACTTTGTGTAGTATATAAAAATACATCGGAAAAATTTAATCACACATTATATATATACTCAAAAGAAGGCGATGTTATTTTGAAAAAAGAGTTTTTGGGAGATTTTTCAAATCTTGATATGCAAAAAGGGTATATTTATCTGACAAAGGATGATAAGGCGATAATAATGAACACGGCAGGTGTAATAAAATACAGCGGCAGCCTTGATTCAAATATACATAAGATTGTAAAAAGAGGGTTGTTATCAGGATTTACAATACTTGGAGATAATGACTTTAGAGGAATAGTACTTAAGTAATATAAAGGAGAAAATATGGAACAGGTATGCGTAGGAGTTGACATTGGAGGAACAAGTGTAAAGCTGGGTATATTCACACTTAACGGAAATCTTTTAAAAAAGTGGGAAATACCTACGGAGCCTAAAAACGATCCTAAGGCACTTATCGAAAAAATAGGAAAGTCTATAAAAGAAACATTGAAAGAGGCAAGACTTACTCTTACAGATTGTGTGGGTGTAGGAATGGGGGTTCCGGGACCTGTAATGCCGAACGGATTTATAGAGGTAGTGGTAAATATAGGATGGAGAGAAGTTTTTCCTGCCAGAATACTGTCAGATTTGCTTGCAGGTATGCCTGTGGCACTTGGTAACGATGCGAATGTGGCGGCACTTGGAGAAGCATGGATGGGAGGTGCAAAGCATCAGCAGGATTCCGTAATGGTAACTCTTGGAACCGGAGTAGGTGGAGGAATTATAATAGACGGGAAAATTGTTCCGGGAAAGCACGGTCTTGGCGGAGAGATAGGGCATATGCATGTCAGAGAGTCTGAGACTGAAAAATGCAATTGCGGTGGAAAAGGTTGTCTTGAACAGATATCCAGCGCTACAGGAATAGTAAGAGAGGCAAAAAGACTTCTTGAAACAAAGAAAGTTGCATCAAGACTTGCTTTGCTGGAGGATATAACTGCAAAGGACGTACTTGATGCGGCCAAGGCAGGTGATGCCATAGCGCTTGAAGTTGTGGATACAGTTTCAAAATATCTGGGAATAGCGCTTTCACACTTGGCAATGACTGTGGATCCGGAAATATTTGTTATAGGTGGCGGAGTATCAAAAGCCGGAGATTTCCTTATAGATAAAATAAGAGAAAAATTTGAATATTATACACCTATAACAAAGAATAAGGCGGATATAGTTCTTGCAAAGCTTGGAAACGATGCCGGAATATACGGTGCGGCAAAGTTGGTATTAGGATAAAAGAATATAAATCATTTCTTAAAAAATACTTTCATATTAAAAACTTGTTTTTATAAGGTTCAAGTGATATAGTGTCAGATATCAAAATGATGTTTAAATAGCATAAAGTCATTTGACTTAGGAGGAATTAAATATGAAGAAAAGATTTTTGATAACAGTTTTAGGATTGACAATGGGAAGTGCGTTATTATTCAGCGCATGCGGTTCAAAAAAAGAAACTGCACAAACAACACAGTCAGTTGCAGAGACTACTACAAAGGCTGAGGAAAGCACCACTGCAGAGACAACAACGGCTGCAAGTGTAAAAGTGGATATAAATTATGATATAGCAAATCACCTTGACGAGTCATTTGATGATGTAGGAAGTGCATTCGGAACAGCCGCATCTGATGAGAAGGCTGAAGCCGGTGAGAGAATCGTAAAGTATGCGGATCCTGAGAGAGTTTTACATTACTATGACGACAAGTCCGGCGGATATGTACTTGAAGCTGTAAGTGCAAAGGCAGGTGACCTTTTAAGCTTTACTGCAGACAGCGTTAAGCTTGATGATATTTTGGAACAGATGGAAGGCGAGAAAGCCACAGGGCTTGAGTCAAATGATGCATACCTTACAGTAGGTGTGAAGGGAGACAGCAATATCGTATTCCAGTCTGAAGGATATTACTTCATAATATCTGTAGGCAAGGACAATGTAGTTTCAAAGGACAGCGCCGCAGCAATAGTAACAGAGGACAGAGCGGGAGTTGATACTGCAGGTGAGACAACAAAGGCGCCTTCAGAAATCAAGACACCTGAAACAACAGCGGCAAAGAAATAATTTATTTTCAGGAAAAATATAAATAACAAACAAAAAGTCGAAGGAATATTACAAGATACGTCGGAAAAGTATCGTATATTCTTTCGGCTTTTTGTGTTGCAAAAAGTATTAAAGCAAAAACTCAAAAAAAGAAAATGAGTATAAATGAATTTTATCATTGATAAATAATAAAAATATGATAAAATATTAATAAATATATATAATATAACTACTAATCTATGACTACTTGGTTCGTGCTATATATAAAAATAATAAAAAAAACTTCCTTTCATCGTATTGACTTATTTGACAAAGACACCATTCAATAATATTATATTGTTATATTATACCAATTAAAATAGTATAATTAACGCTTAAGTGTAGGGACTCGTTTTTATTACGCAAAAAAAATCGCATATAATACGACATAAGACGAGAAATTGATACGAGTTTTTACATATTAAATACGATATAAATTTCTTTAATGATAATAAGAGACTTACGAAAATATAATGGGCAAATATTTTTGTGGGTTATTTTGTTTGCATTGAAGAAATATATATAAATATTCTGACTGGATATAATAGAGTGACTGATTTAATGACGATACATTAAGCAGTGATATGGGAGTATGCATGTTGAACATAGTATAGGACCTTATATTCCGGCAGACAAACAATCAAGGAGGTAGTTTGATGAACAAAAAGAGCATAGTAAGTCAAGCAGGCTTGCTGGCGGTTTCCGCTCTGTTCCTTTGGGCAAACCCTTCTACTGCACATGCAGAAGGATGGGATAACTCAAGCGGTGAGTGGAGATATCTGGACA
>CAKAQP010000024.1 GCA_916720285.1 uncultured Lachnoanaerobaculum sp.
ACATGATGGTAAATTTTATATTTATTATCTTCATGATGAAAGAAAAGGAAACACACAGGATGAGTATGGATATCGTACAAGCTGGAATCTGTTGATAACAAAAGACGGGGTGAATATAGAAGATTGTAAGGTCGTATTACCTGTTGGTGAGTATGACGATGCGGACTATGCCTGTTATACAGGGTCTGTAATAGAAGGCAATGACGGCAAATTTCATATGTTTTATACCGCACAGAATAATTATAATCCCAAGTATCACAGGGACGGAAAACCTTTACAATACGTTGCACACGCAATAAGTACGGATCTTAAAAATTGGGAAAAACTGCCTGAACTTACATTTGGCGCAGATGAAAGAATTTATGAGCCTTTTGATTGGCGTGATCCTTTTGTTTTTTATAATGAAGAAGAAAAATGCTTTGATATGCTTTTAGCTGCAAGATTGCGTGGAGCAAGTGAAAAGAACGGAGGATGTGTAGGCTTATGCAGATCTTATGATTTACTTCACTGGGAGGCAAAAGAGCCGTTTTACAATCCGGAATCTTATATGACACATGAATGTCCGGATTTGTTTAAACTTGGTAACAAATGGTATCTTGTGTATTCAACCTTTTCAGAAAAATTTGTAACACATTATAGGATGTCTGATAAGCTGAGCGGACCGTGGACCTCTCCTATAGAAGATACTTTTGACGGAAGAGCGTTTTATGCTGCAAAAACAGCACAGGTTGGTGATAAAAGAATGGCGTTTGCTTGGGTGCCTACTAAGCGTGGTGAAAGTGATTTCGGACAGTATGAATGGGGTGGAAATTTTATCGTACATAGGATTGATCAAACAACTGATAATAAGTTGACTGTAAAACCTGCAGACGGATTAATCAATATGTTTAATAAGGAAGTCGTAAATGAAAAATTAAATAAAATTAAAATAGAAAATTATGAGGGGGAGAAGTCATATGTAATCGATGGAATGAAAGATACATGTATGATAGAAGCGGTAATAGAATTCAGTGAAGGGGTTAGATCTTTCGGAATAGGTTTGAGGCAGGATCCAACCCTTGCAAACGGCTATTACCTTAGATTTGAACCGTTTTATAACAGAATTGTGGCAGATATGTGGCCAAGACGTATAAGCGGTGTAAATCAATGGTATGTTGACGGCGATAAGCCATTTATGGTGGAACTTGAAAGACCTTTTGATTATAAAAGTTTAAAGGAGAATAAAGTACATATAAGAGTTGTGGCAGACGGAAGTATAATATGTCTTTATGTAAACAATATTACTGCTCTGACAATGAGAGCCTATAATGTGAACAGAACAAATTGGGGATTTTTTGTAAAAGACGGAAGTATCAGAGTTTCTGATATTCATATGTATGAAGTTTAAAAAGGAGATTAGTATGTATAAGAAGATAGGAACTATATGCCTTATAGCAGGAATGGTGTTAATGGGTTGTGGAAATAAGACACAAACTACCGCAAATTCTACAGAGGCTGAAAACAAAGACGGTAATGTAAGAGAAATTCATTATTTTTCTTCAAGGTCCGCATCAGATGACACAATGGTAACATTACAGGAGATAACGGATAAATATAATGAGCAGGGTGGAAAAATAAAGCTTGTTATTGACAGTAATGCAGACAGAACGTCATATGATCAGAAACTTAGAACAATGATTGCAGGCGGGCAGATGCCGGATATGTTTGACCTTGATGCGACACCGTATGCTACAGAACTTGGAGAACAGGGAATGCTCACAGATATGGATGCATTTCTTGATGAAATAGGTGAAAAAGACAGCTATATTCCATTGGCATTAAACTATGGAAGAACTTCTGACGGTAAATTGTATACATTACCTTTAGAGCTTTCAACAGAAATGATTTGGTACAATGTCGATATGTTTAAAGATGCCGGAATTGAAGCACCAAAAACATTAGATGAGCTTTTAGAAGACTGCAAGGTTTTAAAAGAAAAAGGGTATACTGCATTCGGAATCGGTGGGGGAGACGGATGGCCTTTACTTCGTTTGCTTGCAACATATCCGTTCAGAATGACAGGAAACGAGTACTTAAATAAACTATCTTTAGGAGAAGCTAAGATGTCTGATGAACCGGGCATTAAGGCGGCAACTTTTATGTCTGAAATAGGACAGTATTTCCAACCCGGATTTTCAACAACCGATGTGGCTACAGGATTAAATTTATTTCTTAGTGGAAAGAGCGCAATGTATCCTACAGGTACTTGGGAGTTAAATTATTTTACAGATAAGAACAGACCGAAAGACCTAAATGTTGATTACTTTTATATGCCGACAATAAAGGACGGAAAAACAAATGCAAATGACTACTGGGCATTTGGAGGTATAGGTTTGGCAGTTAATCCTAAGTCTTTTGATGATCAGTACAAAGATTATCTGACATTTATAGTTAAAAACTACAGCCCTGCATATTTTGCACATGAGCATTTGGCACCACAGAAAGTGGATATGAGCGATAACAGCAGCTTTGATCCATTGTTTTTAAAGGTAATGGAAGATACAAATAATATAGGATCAACTGCGGCAAGGCCTTGGGATGTAGTATTGAATGAAGATGTAATAGCAACAATAAATGACAACCTGCCGGGACTTTGTATGGGTGAAGAAACAACAGATGATTTTATAAAGGCAGTGGATGAAGCCTTGGAGGCAAATAAATAGAATTTTATGAAAATTTTGAGAGATAAGAAAGCGATTGCTGTATTTTTGCTACCTGCTTTTATTGTCTATTCTGTTATAGTTATGGTTCCTATACTCGTTTCGATTTATTACAGCTGTTTAGATTGGAACGGTATAGGAAAAAAGAGTTTTGTAGGTTTTAATAACTACATAAAACTTTTTGGAGACAGTGTATTCAGACAGGCATTCGGAAACAATATAATATATATAATTATTGTAATGGTACTGCAGCTTGGCTTCGGTTTTAGCATTGCAGTTTTACTTACATATCTCAAAAAAGGAAGAGGTTTTATACAAACTGTATATTACATACCTTCTGTTATTACGGTTATTGCAATATCACAATTGTTTACAGGATTTTATTCGTATGAGCCTTTGGGTTTATTCAATATCTTCAGAAAAATGCTTGGTATGGAGCCTATTGCATTTTTAAGTGAATATAAAACCGTTTTATGGGCGGTTGCTTCTGTGGAAGGCTGGCAATATATAGGTATTTATATGATTATTTTCTATTCTGCATTGGTTTCGGTATCACCTGATATATTGGAAGCTGCAAGGATAGACGGAGCTACAGAATTACAGATTCTGGTAAAAATCAGAGTACCTGCTATAGCAAATGTAATTATGCTTTCATGTATATTGAGTCTGGTTGGTGCGCTTAGAGGTTTTGCGGCACCTATGAATATGACTAAAGGTGGTCCGAATCACAGATCTGAAATACTTGCAACATATATGTATAAAAAGGCTTTTACCAGCAGAGACTACGGATATGGAAGTGCAATTGCTGTAATAATTGTAATACTGAGTATTATTGGAGTTTTATTAATCAGTAAATATATGGATGGCGAAAACGAATAGGAGGATATATGAAAAAAAATATCAGAAAAATAATATATTGGTCTGTTATGATTATGTTCCTTATAATTCAGGGCTATCCTGTTATATGGCTTATTGTAGCCGGATTCAGACCTAATATAGAGTTATTGACAGAACCGTTCAGCTTTCCAAAGAGCTTTACTTTAGAGAATTTTATTAGAATATTCACTCAAAGCAATATAATCACTTATATAAAAAATAGTGCTATAATTTCTGTAGTATCATTGGTATTTATTGTATTAATCAGTTCAATGGCATCATTTGCTATTGCCAAGATGAAATTTACGGGAAGGAAGAAGATATACCGATATTTTCTTATAGGCCTTACAATTCCATATGCAGTTACATTGATACCCTTATTTACAATGTTTGCAAAAATTGGACTTATAAATACAAGGATAAGTGTCATATTGCCTCTCTTGGCATTTCAATTACCTGTATCGATAATGTTGTTTGTAAATTTTTATTCATTTATTCCTGATGAAATTATAGAGGCTGCAGTGATTGACGGGGCAAGTATCTACGGTATTTATACAAAAGTAATTATACCGTTGTCGTTAAATACAATAATGACGGTGCTTGCTATGAATTTTATAACAGTATGGAATGACTATACATTCAGTCTTGTATTTATAAACAGTACAGAACTGAAAACGATATCTATAGGTCTTGCTGACTTTATAGGGCCAAGAGGGTTAAAAGACTGGGGGGCAACCTATGCGGCTATCACGATGTCTGTATTACCTACACTGGTTATATATTTTTCATTAAATAAAAAGATGACAGCCGGAATGACGTTGGGGGCAGTAAAGTCATGAGTATGAATCAAAATATTTTCAGGCCGAAACATCATTTTGCCTTAAAAAGAGGCTGGATAAATGATCCGAACGGCCTTGTGTGGTTTCAAGGTAAATATCATATGTACTTCCAATGTAATCCATACAGTAATAACTGGGATAAAATGCATTGGGGTCATGCCGTGAGTCCTGATTTAATACATTGGGAAGAGTGTAAGCCTGTTCTTATTCCGAATGAGTCGTATGAGGATTATGACAGAGGTGGATGCTTTTCAGGTTCTGTAGTTGTTAATGATGATAAACTATATGCTTTTTATACGGCTGTTTCATTGGTGGATGGTGAAGTTTGTCAAAGACAATGCATGGCATATTCTTTTGACGGTTATAATTTTATAAAATATGAGAAAAATCCCATTATTGAATCTATTGGAAAAGACTTTAGAGACCCTAAAGTAATATTTCATGATGGAGCATGGCAAATGGTGATTGGAGGATCTGACAAAAATGCTTCAGATCTTAAAAGTCATGGGAGAATATATCTTTTTCATTCTAAGAATTTGTTTGACTGGAGTTATAGTGGAATACTGTATGAGGCAAAAGCCGGTGAAGGGACAATGTTTGAATGTCCGGACATATTTGAAATAGGTGGGAAGTGGGTTATAACGGCATCACCTATGAATCGTACCGATTTTCTACCTACTGTATATATGGTTGGAAATATTAACTTTAAAAATTGTGTTTTCTTTCATGAATATAGCGGCACATTGGATTTTGGTCCTCACTATTATGCATCACAAACATATAAGGATAAGTATGGACAAAATATTTCGATGGCATGGCTTGGAGGTTGGGAATGGATGCCGTGGATTAATGACCATGGCCCATCAGAAGAAAGCGGATATCGAGGAATAATGTCATATCCAAGACTGATTGATATGGAAGAAAATGTTTTGAAAATGCCACCTTACAGTCATGATCCGGAGCTGAAAAATGACTTCGAATACAGCCAAAAGAGTAAAGGAAGTGACAAAAATACATCCAATATATTGGATAATATGTGTGAAAGGATTTATATATCCGGTGTTATATCAAGAGATAAAAACAGTACGGAATTAAAGCTTGAATTTTTTGACATTGAAGAGCAAAAAATAATAATAAAACTTGATTTTCTCTTTGGTAATATAATTACAGATTTTACTGAAGCTGATGAGTATATACGAAGCGGAATAAGGATATATAAAGCAGATATACAAAATGAAACTGATATAGAGTTCAGTATAATAAAAGACGGAAATATTCTGGAAGTTTATTTGTTTGGAGGTAAGTATAACTTTACCTCTATGATTTATCCATATGAGGGGGAAATTGGTATTGGAATAAGGGCAAAAGATACCTTTATTAGGTATAGAAAAATAAATATTGAATGGTAATAAAACAGACGTGTGAAATTATAATGAATTTTACATGTCTGTTTTATGGTAAAAAACCACCTCAAAGGTGGCCTCATGATCGACGATATTAAATATCGCTTAAACGCTAATTCGATATCATGAGTATACAGCGTATCTCTACCTGCAAGATAATTATACTCATAAAGTGAAAAAAAAATCAACTTTTTTAAATATATAATTTTATAATATTGACTTTTTTATCTTATAAGTGCCATCTACAATTCAATGTGATATAATAAAATTATATTAACGAAAATAAAAGAAGGTAAAATAAATGGGTATGACAATTAAAGAAAAGCTAAAAGAAGCTGAAAAATATATCTGTGAGAACTTTGATGAATTGGGAATAGATGATCCTATAGAAGAAGGGTACTTTGAAGAGTATGAACAAATAGGTGGTGCAAGTGAAGTGGAGTTTGAAGATTTTGAAAAAACTTTCGGAATAAAATTGCCTGAGGATTTTAAAGAACTTTATTCATACAAAAACGGTAGCGGATATTTTGAATTGTTACAATGTGATATAGATGGTAGAGAAATCAACTTTACATTATTCAGTCTTGAAGAGATGAAGAAGGTAAAGAGCTATTTTCAAGACAGAGATGCTCTTTTAACAGATTATCCTGACTATTTTACCGATGAAGTTATAGAACAAATGAGAGACAACAGAATAAAGCCATATCTTTTCCATAAAGATTGGTTTGCCTTTGCGACATACCTTAATTGCGGATATCTTATGCTTGACTTTGATCCGGATAAGGAAGGAAAAGTCGGACAGGTTATTTTCTATATACATGATCCGGATGAGATAATCTATACCGCATCAAGTGTAGATGAACTTATAGATAATGTATGGGTATTTTTAAAAGAAAATTTTGATTAAAAAGAGGGTGATATAATGAGAGAGAATCCAAGACCGGGAGAGTTTTACAGACATTTTAAAAATAAGCTTTATCAGATAATTGCTGTTGCCACACATTCTGAAAGTAAGGAACAGCTGGTAATATATCAGGCGCTTTACGGAGACTTTGGAGTATATGCAAGACCTCTTGATATGTTCTTAAGTGAAGTTGACAGAGAAAAATATCCCGATATAGAACAAAAGTATCGATTTGAAAAGTTGGAAAATATATCTGAAGCATCTAAACAAATTACAGATATAAATAGTGAAATTAATATAGAGACAATTAACAAAACGCTGAAGGAAAAAAGTGAAGATGAGCCTAAAAATTTCTTTATAGACTTTCTGGATGCAGATGATTATTATACAAAAAAGAAAATAATCTTGGCCAACAAGGAAAATATAACAGATAAGCAGTTGGATGCTATATTTGATATTTACGGATTAAAGAGAAACGGCATTGATAAGACAATAGATATTGCAGATTTTATTGCATATCTTGATATGCAAATACATTTTGAGGGGAAAAGACTAAGGTAACAGATGGCATTTGTAATAGAAGATGAATTAAAGAAGCTGCCACGCCAGCCGGGTGTTTATATAATGCATGACAAAAAGGATGATATTATATATGTCGGCAAGGCTATTTCATTGAGAAACAGAGTAAGACAATATTTTCAATCAAGTAAGGATAAGAGTCCTAAGATAAAACAAATGGTCTCAAAGATTGAAAGATTTGAATATATTGTAACAGATTCCGAGCTTGAGGCATTGGTACTTGAGAATAATCTGATAAAAGAACATAGACCAAGGTATAATACAATGCTTAGGGATGATAAAACCTATCCCTATATAAAACTTACAGTGAAAGAGGAATACCCAAGGCTACAGATGGTAAGGCAGATAAAGAAGGACAAAAACAGATATTTCGGGCCATTTTCAAGCGGTAATGCGGTACGAGATACGATAAATCTTTTAAACAGAGTCTATAAGCTAAGGACTTGCAGTAGAAATCTCCCAAAGGATATAGGAGCGGAGCGTCCATGTCTGGATTATTTTATACATCAGTGTGATGCTCCATGTCAAAATTATATATCAAAAGATGAATATAATAAAAATGCGGCCGAAGCACTTCGCTTTTTAAGTGGAGATTTTGATCCTATTATAAATAAAATAAGAACTGAAATGGAAAGGCTTTCAGCTGAGCTGAAATTTGAAGATGCGGCAAAGCAAAGAGATTTATTAAACTCCGTACTTCATATTACACAAAAACAGAAAATCACTTCGGATGATTCCAAAGACAGGGATATTATTGCAATGGCTAGAGATGAGAGAGATGCTGTTGTACAGGTATTCTTTATCAGGGAAGGAAAGATGGTCGGTAGAGAACATCATTATATACAAGTGGCAATGGATGATGAAAAAGTGGATATTCTGGAAAGTTTCATAAAGCAGTTTTATGCAGGAACACCTTTTGTACCGAGTCAAATCATGTCACAGTATGAGTTAAAGGATGAAAACCTTATTTCGGAATGGCTCTCAGCTAAAAGAGGTTCAAAGGTAAATATAATTGTTCCAAAGAAAGGCTCTAAGGAAAAGCTGGTAGAACTTGCAAAGAAAAATGCTGAAATTGTTCTCACCAAAGACAGAGAAAAGCTTCAAAGACAGGAAGCAAGAAGTGTGGGAGCTGTAAAGGAAATTGAAGAGCTATTATCATTGCCTAATTTAAAAAGAATGGAGGCCTATGATATTTCCAATATTTCAGGTGTTCAATCTGTAGGTTCTATGGTGGTTTATGAGAATGGAATGCCGAAAAAAAGTGATTACAGAAAATTCAAAATAAAAACAGTAATAGGTCCAAACGACTACGCTTCAATGAAGGAAGTACTTACAAGAAGATTTGACCGCGGTGTTGATGAAAAGGATACCGGATTTAATAAACTGCCTGATATAATACTAATGGACGGTGGAAGAGGTCAGGTAAACATATGCTTACAGGTTTTGGAGGAATTCGGACTTAATATTCCGGTATGCGGAATGGTAAAGGATGATAACCACAGGACTAGAGGATTGTATTACAACAATGTAGAAATTCCTATAGATACTCATTCTCAAGGATTTTTGCTGATTACAAGAATACAGGATGAGGCGCACAGATTTGCAATAGAGTATCACAGAAGTCTAAGATCAAAAACTCAGGTAAAGTCGATACTTGATGATATAGAGGGAATAGGAGTTGTAAGGCGAAAAGCACTTATGAAGCATTTTAAAGAAATTGAAAATATTAAAAATGCAAGTTTTGAAGAACTTATGTCGGTGGAAGGAATGAATAAAAAGTCAGCTACGGCAGTATGTGAATTCTTTTCAAAATTAAAAAAAGAGTAATATATGTAAAGGAGAATTTATGTTAAGACATATCGTAATGTGGAAGTTTAATGAGGGTGTGGATAAGCAAATTATAGGTGAAGAGATAAAAAGCAGTCTGCTTGATTTATGCAAAAGTATGGATGAAGTAGTCAAGGCAGATGTTGTTTATAATGTTTTACCTACAAGTACTCATGATTTGGTTTTGATACTTGATGTAAATGATGAGGATGCTCTTAATAAGTATGCAACATCAAAAGAGCATGTGGCAATTGTTGAAAGCCTAATTAAGCCGAATACAAATTCAAGAGTTGCAATTGACTTTTTTTATTGACATTTTTAATTGCAGTGATATACTTTTTGTAAAATATAACGATATAAACTTGGGAGCTTATATATAGGCTGAGAGGGAAGTGTGACTTTCGACCGTTTACCTGATTTGGATAATGCCAACGTAGGGAGATGTTTTTTTGACTTTCTTTTCAGGAGATACAGGTTCTTGTATCTCATTTTTTATTGCAAAAATTCACCTGAATATAAGTATATAAGTTTTATGGTTAAAACTTTAATTTAGGAGGGTTACTTATGAATAAAAGTAATGTCAAAAAGACGGTTGTTTCATTTTTGTTGTTTAAAATTGTGGGAAGAGAGGTGAGAATATGATAAAAGAAATGCTTGAAAATGTCAAAAGAAAATCACCTCTGGTACATAATATAACAAATTATGTGACTGTAAATGACTGTGCAAATATACTTCTTGCTTGTGGAGCAAGTCCTATAATGGCTGACGATTTGGATGAAGTTGCAGAGATAACATCAATATGTTCAGGACTTAATATAAATATAGGTACATTAAATAAACGAACGATTCTTTCAATGATTGCGGCAGGTGAAAAGTCAAATGAATTGAATCATCCTATAGTACTTGATCCTGTGGGAGCAGGAGCATCCAAATTAAGAACGGATACAGCAAAAAAACTGCTTGAAAAGGTAAAATTCAGCGTTGTACGTGGAAATTTATCAGAGATAAAATGTCTTGCTGCAGGAAGAGGTAATACGAGGGGTGTTGATTCCGTTGATTTTATCAATGAAAAAAATCTTGATAATGTTGTTGAGTTCGCAAAGGATTTTGCATTGAAAAACTCCTGTGTAACAGTTATAACATCTGCTATTGATATAGTTACGGACGGTAAAATTGTATATTGTGTATATAACGGCGACAGTATAATGAGTAAAATTACCGGAAGCGGATGTCAGCTTTCAGCTATGACGGCAGCATATATAAGTGCAAATCCTGACAACATTTTAGAAGCCGCTTTTGCTTGTGTAAGTGCAATGGGATTATGTGGAGAAATAGCAAAGAAGCGTTTGACAGATAAAGACGGTAACAGCAGCTACAGAAATTATTTAATAGATGCGGTTTATAATCTTACTCCTGATGAACTTGAAAAAGGAGCAAGGTATGAGATTAGATAAGAAATACATGCATCTTTATGCGGTTACAGACAGAGCATGGACAGAGAATAAAACTTTATATGAGCAACTAAAAGTGGCACTTGAGAGCGGTGTAACCTGTGTGCAGCTTAGAGAAAAAAGTCTGGATGAAGACAGCTTTATAGATGAGGCAAAAAAGATATCGCAACTGTGTAAACAGTATAATATTCCATTTATTGTAAACGACAATCTGAATGTGGCTATTGCTTCAAATGCCGACGGAATACATATAGGGCAGGATGATATGGAACTTAAAGATGTCCGCAGGATTGTCGGAGAAGATATGATAATAGGAGTTTCCGTACATACGGTAGATGAGGCTGTCTCGGCACAAAGAAACGGTGCAGATTATATAGGTTTAGGTGCGGTATTTGAAACTTCTACAAAAAATGATGTAGGTATTCTCTCATATGAAACATTAAAATCCATATGCGAAGCTGTAAATATACCTAAAGTGGCAATAGGAGGAATAAATTCTAAAAACATATTAAAACTTAAAGGAAGCGGTATAGACGGTGTTGCAGTAGTCTCTGCAATATTTGGAGCCGGCGATATAAAAAAGGCAACAAAAGAACTTTATAATTTGGCAAGTGAATTAATCGAGAGGACATGATATGAAAAAAGTATTGACAATAGCCGGAAGTGATTCAAGCGGAGGGGCAGGTATACAGGCTGATATAAAAACAATGACTGCAAACAATGTATATGCAATGAGTGCCATAACGGCACTTACAGCACAGAATACTACAGGGGTAAAGGGAATTCTAAATATTGCTCCTGAATTTATAAAGAGCCAGTTGGAGATGATTTTTGATGATATTTTTCCTGATGCCATAAAAATAGGCATGGTATCTTCGCCGGAAATAGTGGAAGCTATTGAATATGAACTTCTAAAATATAAGGCAAAAAATATTGTACTTGACCCGGTAATGGTAGCTACAAGCGGATCAAATCTTGTGGAGAACAGTGCAATAAAATCAATAAAAGAAAAACTTTTTCCTCTTGCAAGAGTGATAACGCCGAATATACCTGAGGCGGAAGTACTTTCCGGTATAAGTATTAAAGATGAAAAAGACATGTTGGAGGCGGCAAAAATAATTTATGAAAAACATTTTTGTGCGGTACTGTTAAAAGGGGGACATAGTATAAATGATGCCAATGATTTATTGTATGAGAATAAAAAAGCAAAGTGGTTCTTAGGAAAACGTATAGATAATAAAAATACTCACGGTACCGGATGTAGCCTTTCATCAGCAATAGCATCAAATCTTGCAAAGGGATATACACTTGAAGAATCCGTAGAAAGGGCAAAAAACTATATATCCGATGCTCTACTTGCTATGCTTGATATAGGAAAGGGGAGCGGCCCTCTAAATCATGCATTTAATATAAACGGAGAGTATGCAAAGGAGGCGGATAATGAATAAGAAAACATCAGTATTTGAAAACGGTTTGATCTGGTTTGGAGCCGCAGTATCCATAGCAGAGATTTTAACAGGTACATACTTTGCATCTTTAGGATTTTTAAAAGGCCTATTTGCCATAGTTCTTGGACATATAGTAGGTTGTATTTTACTTTTTCTGGCCGGAATGATAGGTGCAAAGACTCAAAAAAGCGCAATGGACACCGTAAAGATAAGTTTCGGAACAAAAGGTGGGATTTTCTTTGCAATATTGAACATCTTACAGCTTTTCGGTTGGACAGGTATAATGATTTATGACGGTGCCTCAGCTACTCAAGGTATATTGCCTGTAGGACATTTTATATGGTGTATTGTTATCGGCGGACTGATTTTGGTGTGGATACTTATAGGGGTTAAAAATTTAGGTAAGTTAAATGTAATTGCCATGTCGGCATTATTTTTAATGACAATAATTTTAAGCTTAATCATATTTAAAGGTGGGACAGCATTCGATAAAGGAGATAACAGTATGAGTTTCGGTGCCGCAATGGAGCTTTCAATAGCTATGCCTCTGTCATGGTTGCCTCTTATCAGTGATTATACAAAAGAGGCAAAAGAGCCTGTTAAAGCAACTGCTGCAAGCAGTATTGTTTACGGCTTTGTAAGTATCTGGATGTACATTATAGGAATGAGTGCGGCCTTATTTACAATGGAGTCGGATATAGCCAAGATTTTACTGAAAGCGGGACTTGGCATAATGGGACTTTTTATAGTTGTACTCTCAACAGTGACTACAACATTTTTAGATGTGTATTCGGCAGGAGTATCTACAGAATCAATATTTTCCCAAATAAAGTCTAAGTGGGTGGCGGTAGCTGTTACCTTAATTGGAACTTTGGGAGCAATTGTATTACCTATGGATGATATTACAGGATTTTTATATCTTATAGGGTCGGTGTTTGCACCGATGATTGCAATACAAATAGCGGATTTCTTTATATTGAAAATAAGTAATGATAAAAAAATGTTTTCAATAAAAAATATTATTATCTGGGTGACAGGCTTTATAATATACAGAATCTTGATGAAGTTTGATACACAGATAGGAAGTACAATACCAAGCATGCTTATCACAATTTTTATATCGGTTGCAGTTAGTAATGTCTTTAAAATAGATAAATAAATATAAAAGTATAATAGAATAATGTATAAATATCGAAACAATTCCCAGTAAACAGCTAGGAATTGTTTTTTATTGGAAACATGAGAAAAATTTAACAAATATGGCTTGAATAATAAATTTAATGGTGATATTATCAGGACATAAAGAGGTTAGTAAAGCCTAACTAATTTGTTTATTTTAAAAGGAGGTACTTATGTGCTGGGATGGTTTTAAGGGAAGAAAATGGCGTGACGATATAGATGTACGTGATTTTATACAAAATAATTATACAATATACGATGGAGACGAGAGTTTCCTGGAGGGTCCTACAGAAGCTACAAACAAGCTTTGGGGTGAGCTTTCAAGACTTCAAAAAGAGGAAAGAGCTAAAGGTGGAGTCCTTGATATGGAGACTGAAGTTGTTTCAACTATTAGAGCCTATGGGCCGGGATATATAAAAGAAGATATGAAAGATCTTGAAAAGGTTGTAGGACTGCAAACAGATAAACCTTTAAAGAGAGCGTTTATGCCTTTCGGTGGAATAAAGATGGCTGAACAGGCTGCAAGTACCTACGGATATCAGACAAATGAGAAGTTCCATAAGATATTTACAGAATATCACAGGACTCATAATCAGGCTGTATTTGAGGCTTATACACCTGAAATGCATGCGGCAAGACATAATAAAATAATTACCGGACTTCCTGATACATACGGTAGAGGAAGAATTGTAGGAGATTACAGAAGAGTTGCACTCTATGGAATAGATTTTCTTATAGAAAAGAAAAAGGAAGACTTGCAAAATTGCGGAGACGGTACAATGCTTGATGAAATAATCCGTCAAAGAGATGAACTTGGAATGCAGATAGAGGCTCTTAATCAGATGAAAGAAATGGCGGCAGCATACGGATTTGATATTTCAAAACCTGCAAAGGATGCAAGAGAGGCTGTACAGTGGTTATACTTCGGATATCTTGCGGTTATAAAGACACAAAACGGTGCGGCAATGAGTGTCGGACGAATTTCAACATTCCTTGATATTTATATTGAAAGAGATATAAAGGCAGGAAAACTGACAGAAATCGAAGCACAGGAGTTGATAGACCACCTTGTAATGAAATTCAGAATGGTAAAATTTGCCAGAATACCTTCTTATAATCAGCTCTTCTCAGGAGATCCGGTTTGGGCTACACTTGAGATGGCGGGACTTGGCATGGACGGAAGGTCGATGGTTACAAAGTCGGATTTCAGATTCTTACATACACTTGAGAATATGGGACCTTCACCGGAGCCGAACCTTACCGTACTTTATTCAAGCAGACTTCCAAAGGCGTTTAAAGAGTATTCATCTGCTATTTCTATAAGAACAAGTTCTGTACAGTATGAAAATGATGATGTAATGCGTCCGGTATGGGGTGATGATTATTCTATATGCTGTTGTGTATCAGCTACGGAAACAGGAAAGGAAATGCAGTTCTTCGGAGCAAGAGCGAATCTTGCAAAATGCCTTCTTTATGCTATAAACGGAGGTGTGGATGCAAAGTCAAAAGAGCAGGTCGGACCGGCTTACAGACCTATAACATCTGAATACCTTGATTATGATGAGGTAATGGAGAGATATGATGTAATGATGGACTGGCTGGCAGGACTTTATGTAAATACATTAAATCTTATTCAATATATGCATGATAAGTATTATTATGAGGCTGCCGAGATGGCGCTTATAGATACAGATGTCAGAAGAACATTTGCAACAGGTATTGCAGGATTTTCACATGTAGTAGATTCACTTTGTGCAATAAAATATGCAAAGGTAAAGACTGTTCGTGATGAAAACGGAATTGTGGTTGATTATGAGACAACAGGTGATTTCCCAAGATACGGAAATGATGATGACAGAGCTGATGATATTGCGGTATGGCTTTTAAAGACTTTCCTTAAAAAGGTTAAGAAAAGACATACATACAGAAATTCGGAAGCAACAACATCCATCCTTACAATTACTTCAAATGTAGTATACGGTAAGGCGACAGGAAGTATGCCTGACGGAAGAAAAGCCGGAGAGCCTCTGGCGCCTGGAGCAAATCCAAGCTACGGTGCAGAAAAAAACGGACTTTTGGCTTCGCTTAATTCACTTACAAAGCTTCCCTATGAGTACGCACTTGACGGTATTTCAAATACTCAGACTATTAACCCGTCTGCACTTGGACATGGTGAGGATGAGCAAAAGAAAAATTTGACTCAGGTAATGGACGGATATTTTGATCAGGGTGCACATCACCTCAATGTAAATGTATTCGGTACTGAAAAACTTATAGATGCTATGGAACATCCTGAGAAGGAGGAGTATGCAAACTTCACAATAAGAGTTTCAGGATATGCCGTTAAGTTTATCGACCTTACAAGAGAGCAGCAGCTTGATGTTATCGCCAGAACATGTCATGATAAGCTATAATATAAATTGATTTGATATTTGGCTATGTGAAGTTTACTTTGCATAGCCTTTAGCTTTTGGAGGAAATATGGAAGTAAGAGGAAATATACACTCATTTGAGACATTCGGGCTGGTGGACGGTCCGGGGGTCAGATTTGTTGTATTTGTACAAGGCTGTCCTATGAGGTGTCAGTTCTGTCACAATCCGGACACCTGGTCTACAAAGGAAAATCAGATATTTAGCGCTCAGGAAGTGTTTGACAAGGCAATAAGATATAAGCCGTATTGGAAGGACAACGGTGGGATTACCGTAAGTGGTGGAGAACCATTACTACAGATAGATTTTGTAATAGAGCTCTTTAAGCTGTGTAAAGAAAACGGTGTAAATACCTGTCTTGATACTGCCGGAGGACCGTTCAGTAAAGAACCGAATTTTTTTGAAAAGTTTAAAATCTTGATGCAATATACGGATCTTATTATGCTTGATATAAAGGAGATAAACAATAAAAGACATGAAATTATAACAGGCATGAAAAACGATCATATTCTTGAAATGGCAAAAACAATGGATGAAATGGGAAAAAGGATGTGGATTCGTCATGTTTTGGTACCTGAAAGAAGTGATTATGATGAGGATCTTGTCAAGCTTAGAGAATTTATTTCTTCATTAAAAAATGTGGAGAAGGTGGAAGTATTGCCATACCACACATTGGGAAGACATAAATGGGATAATCTGGGAATTGAGTATAAGCTTGAAGGCATTGATTCGCCTACGAAAGAAAGGATAGAAAATGCCAACAGGATACTTGATACGAAAAAAATATAACTAAATAAAAAGCGACTTTCCGCGTTATCACAGATCGTCGCTTTTTTTGCCTGTACAGACTTTTGATGTTGTTTTTCTTTCAATAAGCTTTGCATGAAGTAAAAAAGTACTGATGGGTATATTGCTTAAAAGACTTGAGAGGGCAAAGAATCCGCTTTTTCCAAGCTCTATTCTGTCCTGTTTTATAGTAGTAAGGGGAGGTGATGTGTAGGCTGCTATAGGCAAATCGTCAAATCCGATAATACTTATATCTTCAGGCACTTTATATCCAAGCTGGTGGCATTGAGTTATTGATGCGGCTGCAATATTATCATGGCTGCAGATTATAGCAGTCATTCCGGCTTCCAAAAATCTTGGTAGATGCTTTTCTATACACTCAGACAGATAGTAAGAACAGCCTGTGTTCTCAGGTGTTGTTTTATGGCCATGGCTATGCATAGCATGTAAAAAAGCTGCATGTCTCATTTGAAGTACATAGGATCCGAGTGAACCGCTAAGATAAGCTATTTTTTTATGACCGAGATTTGTAAGATGATCAAGAATCAGCTCCATTCCTTCAGCATTATCAATACCTACATAGGCGGTAGACGGATTTCCGGTAACATAGTTATCAAAAAGTACAGCAGGAGTATGACTGTCTTTAAAATCATTAATCCAAGGATCATGTAGTGAGAATCCCAGTACAAATGAACCTGCATAATCATGTTCAAGCATAAAGATATCATATGTCGTATTTTTTTGAAAATCGGTATCAGCAGGCACTGTTTCCACCTCAAAGCCTGCAGGCTCTGCAAGCTGACGAAAACCGATGATAATATCATAAGCAAAGTGATGTGGTTCCAAGTACTCTATATTTTCTCTTTCTATTAAAATACAGATTTTTTTTACCGGCTTTTTATATCGCCTCAATTTTGTATAATCCAATGCAACAGCAGTTTCAAGAACTTGTTTGCGTAAAGTTTCGCTAACATCAGGTGCATCATTTAATGCCTTTGACACAGTACTCTTGGAAATGCCTAATTTATCAGCAATATCCTGTATTGTGGTCATAATTTAATATCCTTTCATATAAAAGAAAATCATTTTTATATTATTATATAGAATAAAATGGTAAAAAGCAACAAAGAACATAATATGGCATTTTTCAAGAATTTTGGAAACAAAACGAAATTTCTTGAATACTGTATACAGCTTTATTTTCGGGCTTTAAAAA
>CAKAQP010000025.1 GCA_916720285.1 uncultured Lachnoanaerobaculum sp.
GAGGGAATGAGTATACTTCCAATGACAGGTATGCCAAACTACAAGTTTACAGTAGCCGTATCAGCACTTGACTGTACAGGTTGCGGTTCTTGTGCCAATGTATGTCCGGGTAAGAAGGGCGAGAAGGCTCTTGTTATGGAGAGTATGCCGGAGAATGTACATAGACAGGCTTGGTTCGACTACGCGGCAGCTACACCTGAGAAGGCTGAAGTTATAGCTAAGTTCAAGGAGACAACAGTTAAGGGATCACAGTACAAGAAGCCTTTACTTGAGTTCTCAGGTGCTTGTGCAGGTTGTGGTGAGACACCTTATGCAAGACTTATCACACAGCTCTTCGGTGAGAGAATGTACATTTCAAATGCTACAGGTTGTTCATCAATCTGGGGTAACTCTTCACCTTCAACACCATATACAGTAAATGATAAGGGTCATGGTCCTGCTTGGTCTAACTCATTGTTCGAGGATAATGCGGAGTTCGGTTACGGTATGTTCCTTGCAAATGAGGCTATCAGAAAGGGACTTAGATCAAAGGTAGAGGCTGTTGCTGAGAACGGTTCAGAAGAGCTTAAGGCTGCAGCTAAGGAATACCTTGATACATTCACTGTAGGTGCACTCAACGGTACAGCAACAGATAAGCTTGTAGCTGAGCTTGAGAAGTTAAATACAGCTGAAGCTAAGGAAATCTTAGACAATAAGGACTTCTTATCAAAGAAGAGCCAGTGGATCTTCGGTGGTGACGGATGGGCTTACGATATCGGTTTCGGTGGTCTTGATCATGTAATCGCAAGCGGTAAGGATGTAAACATCATGGTATTTGATACAGAGGTTTACTCAAATACAGGTGGACAGAGCTCAAAGTCAACAAAGACAGGTGCTGTAGCACAGTTTGCTGCCGGCGGTAAAGATGTAAAGAAGAAGGATCTTGCAAGTATTGCAATGAGCTATGGCTATGTATATGTAGCACAGATAGCTATGGGTGCAGATTACAACCAGACTGTTAAGGCTTTAGCTGAGGCAGAGGCTTATCCGGGTCCGTCACTTATTATTGCATATGCTCCATGTATCGCTCACGGTATCAAGAAGGGTATGAGCAAGGCTATGACAGAGGAGAAACTTGCTGTTGAGGCAGGTTACTGGAATAACTTCAGATTCAACCCTGATGCTGAGAACAAGTTTACTCTTGATTCAAAGACTCCTACAGGAGATTACCAAGAGTTCCTTAAGGGTGAGGTTCGTTACTCATCTCTTGCACTCAAGGATCCTGAGAGAGCAGCTAAACTCTTCGAGAAGAATGAGGAAGATGCTAAGGAAAGATTCTCATATCTTGAGAAGCTTGTAACATTATATTCAAAATAATATAATCTTAGATTTAATATAAATAGAATTAATAGACGAAAGTTTATTTAGTGTACAGACGGAAGCCGCTTTTGCGGTCAAAGAGGGTCGATACTTTAAGTATCGGCTCTTTTTGTATTAAAATATTATATTCACTTGTTATAATAAGAAAGTTGGGATAGAATATAAGTATAAAGTGAAATTTTAGGAGATACTATGTATAAAGATAATGAAATATGGGTGGCAAGTGACGGTGATGCCAAATTATGTATAAAATCAAAATATGCAAACAGACATGGACTGATTGCAGGAGCTACCGGAACAGGTAAAACAGTTACTTTAAAGGTAATGGCGGAGTCATTTTCAGATGCGGGAGTACCGGTGTTTTTATCTGATATAAAGGGTGATTTATCAGGTATGTGTAAACCAGGTGAAGAAAAAGAAAGTATAAATAAAAGAGTTGATGAGCTTGGTATGGGAGGAGATTTTTCTTTTAAGGCATATCCTACAGTTTTCTGGGA
The DNA here is from genome assembly GCA_916720285.1 of uncultured Lachnoanaerobaculum sp. GTDB lineage: Bacteria > Bacillota > Clostridia > Lachnospirales > Lachnospiraceae > Lachnoanaerobaculum. The sequence goes on from CAKAQP010000025.1 coordinate 1,857, forward strand.
TATATTCGGGAAGAAGGGATTACCTCTAAGAACCACAATTTCTGAGTTCGGACCTATGCTCTTGGCAAAGCTTCTTGACCTCAATCAGATTCAGACTGATATACTGAATATTATATTTAAGATAGCTGATGATGAGGGATTACTTCTTATTGATTTAAAAGATTTAAAGAGTATGCTCATCTATGTCAGTGAAAATGCCGCAGATTATAAAGCGGAGTATGGAAATATAGCACCTCAAAGCGTTAATGCCATAATGAGAGGTCTTGTAGCTCTTGGAGATAAGGGCGGAGATATATTCTTCGGTGAGCCGGCACTTGATATAAATGATTGGTTTGTTACCAAGGACGGCAAGGGTATGATAAATGTCCTTGATGCAACAACTATCATAAACGATCCGGGAATATATGCCACATTTATGCTTTGGATGCTTGCTGAACTCTTTGAGATAATGCCTGAGGTCGGAGATCTTGACAAGCCTAAGATGGTATTTTTCTTTGATGAAGCACATCTTTTATTTAAAGATACTCCAAAGGCTCTGCTTCAAAAGATAGAGCAGGTGGTAAAACTTATAAGATCAAAGGGTATAGGAGTATACTTTATAACACAAAACCCAAGTGATATTCCGGATGAGGTGTTGGCGCAGCTTGGTAACAAGGTTCAACATGCACTCAGGGCTTATACACCTGCAGAGCAAAAAGGTATAAAGGCCGCAGCACAGAGTTACAGAGCAAATCCTGATTTTGATACGGCTGAAATTATAACAAATTTGGGTATAGGTGAAGCGGTAGTATCATTTATAGAGGATGACGGTGCACCTGCTATGGTAAGAAAGGCTAAGGTACTACCACCACAGTCATATCTCGGGGCAATTGATGATATGATGAGAGCCGCAGTTATTTCAATGTCGGATTTGGCAGAGAAATATAAAGATATGGTGGATAGAGACTCGGCATATGAATTTTTACAGAGACTGCAAGTGGAAATTTCACAAAAGCAGGAAGAGGAAAGACAGGCTGAGATAGCAAGAAAAGAAGCTGAGAAGCAGGCTGAAATAGAAAGAAAAGAGGCCGAAAAACAGGCAAAGGCGGCACAAAAGGAAGCCGAGAGGCAGGCTAAAGAGGCTGAAAAGGAAGAAAAAAAGAAAAAAGATGCCATAAAGAAGGGTGTTGCTACTGTGGCAGGTACGGCTGCAGGAACTATCGGAAGGCAGATTGGTAAGACTTTAGGAAAATCAGGTGGAAAATTCGGTTCAAGCCTGGGAGGAAATCTGGGAGCAAGCCTTGGAAGAGGAGTACTCTCAACATTATTTAAACTAAAATAATTATGAATATAAGAGAAGATATAGAACACAGAGAGGAATTGACTCTCAGTAAATATGCCGCTTTAAGTAAAAACTCTTTAGGAAGAGACAGGTATGAAGAAGCCTGTGATATAAGAACTGTATATCAAAGAGACAGAGACAGAATACTTCACTCAAAGGCGTTTAGAAGACTGAAACACAAGACTCAAGTTTTCCTGGCGCCTGAAGGAGATCATTACAGAACAAGACTTACTCATACACTTGAGGTGGCGCAGATTGCAAGAACTATAGCCAAGTCTCTAAGATTAAATGAAGATTTGACGGAAGCGATAGCTTTGGGGCATGACCTTGGACATACGCCTTTCGGACATTCGGGTGAGGACGTACTGAATGATGTGTGTTCATTCGGTTTTGCACATTATGAGCAGAGTGTGAGAATAGTTGAGTTTATAGAAAAATCCGGACGGGGACTTAATCTTACAAAGGAAGTCAGAGACGGCATATTAAATCACAGAACATCAGGTAATCCCTCAACTTTGGAGGGACATGTTGTAAGACTTTCAGATAAGATTGCCTATATAAATCATGATATAGACGATTCTATAAGAGCACGTATTATGGAAGAAGATGATATTCCAAAAGAATACAGTGATATACTCGGCCATTCGGTGAGAGAAAGACTTAACAATTTAGTACATGGTGTGATAGAAGGAAGCATTGATAAGCCTGAAATTTCTATGAACAGAGAGATATATAAGGCGATGATGGGACTTAGAACATGGATGTTTAAAAAGGTATATTACAATGAAGTTCCAAAATCACAGGAGGGAAAGGCGAAGACTATGATAAAGTCTTTATTTGACTATTATATGTGCCATACCGATAAGCTTCCGGATGAATATATATATTTTATAAAAGAGTTGAATCAGGACAGGGAATTAGTAGTTTGTGATTATATTGCAGGAATGACTGATTTATATGCAATAGAAAAATTTAAAGATATATTTGTTCCAAAGTCCTGGGATGTATATTAAGGAGAAATAATTGTATTATTCAAATGAAATAATAGATGAGGTAAGATCTGCAAATGATATAGTGGATGTTGTTTCAAGCTATGTGAAAATACAAAAAAAGGGTGCCAACTATATGGGACTTTGTCCCTTTCATGCAGAAAAATCTCCTTCATTTTCAGTATCACCGGGTAAGCAACTTTTCCATTGTTTCGGCTGTGGTGTCGGGGGAGATGTAATAGCCTTTATAAGGCAGTATGAAAATTATTCTTTTACAGAAGCATTAACACTGCTGGCTAAAAGAGCAAATATAGAATTGCCACAGGTCAGTGACAATGACAGAGCAAAAAATGATGAAAAAAACATTATTCTTGAAATAAATAAGACTGCCGCAAAGTACTTCTATGAAAACCTGCTTTCAAAAGACGGTGAGATCGGATTGAAATACTTCAAAGACAGAGGGCTTGAGAGCAGACATATTACCCATTTCGGACTTGGATTTGCAAAAAAAACATCAAATGATCTGTATCAATATCTTAAAGGTATGGGCTACAGTGATGATATATTGAAAAAAAGCGGTCTTATAAATATTGATGAAAAGGGTGCAAGAGACAGATTCTGGAACAGAGTTATGTTTCCGATAATAGACGTCAATTCAAGAGTTATAGGGTTTGGTGGAAGAGTCTTGGGCGACGGACTTCCGAAATATGTAAATTCACCGGAGACTCTTGCTTTTGATAAGAGCAGAAATCTTTACGGATTAAATTTTGCAAAGAGAACAAGAAGAGACTTTTTTTTGGTATGTGAAGGATATATGGATGTCATAGCTTTACACAATGCAGGCTTTGAGAATTCTGTGGCAAGTCTTGGAACCGCACTCACACCACTACATGTAAAACTTATAAGCAGATATACAAAAAAGGTAATACTTACATATGATTCTGACGGTGCAGGTGTAAATGCGGCAAAGAGAGCTATTCCTCTTTTAAAAGAAGAAAATTTAAATGTAAAAGTATTATCTATGGCTCCTTACAAAGATCCGGATGAATTTATAAAAAATCTCGGTAGTGAGGAATTTCAAAAGAGGATAGATTCTGCAGATAATGCCTTTCTTTGGGAAGTTGAAATATTGAAGAAAGATTATAATTTAAACGAACCTGATGAAAGGACCAACTTTTACAGGGAAGTTGCAAGAATGTTAAGCGGCTTTCATGAAAAGCTTGAAAGAGAAAACTATACTCATGCCGTAGCAAAGAGATTGATGATTGAATATAATGCACTTTTTGATATGGTTAATTCTTTCGGAAATACTGCAGTTTCAGAAAAGAAAAATACGAGTAAAGAAAATAAAAAAATTGATGACGGCTATACAAAAGCACAGGGACTTTTGCTTACATGGATGGTGGAGGAAGTATCACTTTTTAATAAGATAAGTGAGTATGTTTCACCGGAAAATTTCAGTGAAGGTTTCTATAGGGATGTAGCGGTAAAGATATTTGAAAAGCTTAGAGTCGGAGATTTGAGATTTTCAAATATATGTGATGACTATGCGGATGACATGGAAAAACAGAGACTGCTTTCCAAAATACTTAATACAACTTTGGGGACTAACCTCAGTGACGACGAAAAGAAAAAAGCTGTCACTGAAAGTATACTTAAAATCAGACAGGCGAGTTTAGACGAGAAAAGTAAGAATGCAAAAGGTATAGAAGAGTTTCAAAAAATTATCGAGGAACAGGCGATATTGCGAAAACTTCATGTTGATTTAGGTTAGTGGAGGAAGTATGAGGGGGAAAAATTTAAAAAATGAGTTTGAAAAGATATTAAAGAAAGATTTTGACGGAAAAATTAATGCTTCAAATATCCAAAAGATTTTCTCTGATAATGATATACCGAAGGAATATCTTCCTGATTTTATTGAATTTCTTGAAAAGAGAGATATTTTTATTGATGATGATTATGAGAAAGAGCCTACAGAATTTGACAGTGATGCAGAACCGGAAGAATTCATTATTCTAAAAGAAAATGACTTTGAAGATGAGTTCAATGAAGAGGATATAAAGGATCTTGAAAATATAAATTTAAATATACTTGATGATTTGGATGACTATGTTTCCGTAGAAGATCCCATAAAGATGTATCTGAAGGAAATAGGTAAAATTCCTCTACTTAGTGTGGAAGAAGAGATGGTACTTGCTCAGAAAATTTCAGACCATGATGAAAATATAAGAAAGGAAGCCGCAAAAAAAATGGCGGAATCCAACCTAAGGCTTGTTGTAAGTATTGCAAAAAGATATATGGGCAGGGGAATGCAACTTCTGGATCTTATACAGGAAGGAAATCTTGGGCTTTTGCGTGCTGTTGAAAAATTTGATTATCAAAAGGGATTTAAATTTTCAACTTATGCAACATGGTGGATAAGGCAGGCTATAACCAGATCTATTGCAGACCAGGCCAGAACCATAAGGATTCCGGTGCATATGGTTGAGACAATAAACAGGCTTATAAAGACACAGAGAAAACTTGTTCAGGAGCTTGGCAGAGAGCCGAAACCTGAGGAAGTTGCAAAGATAATGAGTCTGCCTGTATCAAAAGTAAGGGAGATAATGAACTTTGCATTGGAACCTGTATCTATGGAAACACCTATAGGTGATGAAGACGATTCACATCTTGGAGATTTTTTACAGGATTATAATGCTAAAGTTCCTGTCAACTTCGCAATGGATGTGCTCCTACATGACCAATTGATTGAAGTGATAAAATCACTTACAGAAAGAGAACAAAAGGTAATACTACTTAGATTCGGACTTGAGGACGGAAAGCCCAGAACACTTGAAGAGGTGGGAAAGGTCTTTGGAATCACAAGAGAGAGAATAAGGCAAATTGAAGCAAAAGCTCTAAGAAAGCTCAGGAATCCGTCAAGAACAAAAAGATTAAAAGATTTTTTGGAATAGAGAAAAATGAAACTGTCAAAAAGATTGCAAACTATTGCTGATTTTGTGAAGAAAAATTCAGTAGTGGCCGATATAGGAACGGACCACGCACATATACCGATCTACCTTATAGAAAATAATATAATAGATAAGGCTTATGCCTGTGATATAAATAAAGGACCATTGGAAAAAGCAAGGGAAAACATAGAAAATTTCGGTGTAAGCGAAAATATCGTTCTGAGACTTTCCAACGGTCTTGATAAAATGTCAAATAAAGAGGTGGATACAATAATAATAGCCGGAATGGGTGGAGAACTCATTATAGATATTTTAAATAGAGGAAAAGCATTTTTTGATAAGAAAAATACCTTTATATTGTCGCCTCATACAAAAACAGATGAAGTGAGAGATTATCTGATAAGAAATGGCTTTAAAATAATAAAAGAAGATATGTGTATAGATGAGGGCAAGTTTTATACGGTAATGGAAGTAAGGTATACAGAAAATACAGTGATGTATTCGGAGGCTGAGCTCTTATACGGTAAATATCTTATAGAAAATAAACACCCGGTATTACTTAGATTTCTAAAAAAAGAAGAAGAAAAGTATATAAATATTCTATCAAATACCGGATTAAATGAGGACAGAAAAAAAGAGCTTAGACATAGACTTGATATAATTAAGGAGACAATGAATGAAATGCAGTGAGATTTTTGAATATTTAAAAAAATTATATCCGCTTGAACTTGCTATGGACTGGGACAATTCCGGATTTTTGCTTGGAAGAAGTGATAAAGAGGTAAGAAATGTCTTAGTCGTACTTGATATTACAAATGAAGTACTTGACTACGCTGTGGCAAAGAGTATTGATTTGATTGTGTCACATCACCCGATTATTTTTTCGGCTTTAAAGAGAGTTACAGATGAAACACTCCTTGGAAACTATATTTTAAAGATACTAAAAAATGATATTTCTGTGATTGCAATGCATACAAATTTTGATATTGCAACAGGCGGTATGACAGACATTGCAGAACAAAAACTTTCACTTTCAAATACAAAACCTCTTGAAGTTACGGCAAATACTGACGGTAAGGAGCTTGGAGTCGGAAAGATTGGAGATTTAAAAAAAGAGCTTTCATTTGATGAATTACTTTCTTTAATAAAGGAGACATTTAATTTAAAGCGTTTAACTGTATTTGGCAGAGAGAATATAAAGGGAAATATTAAAAGGATTGCTATAAGCCCGGGCTCAGGAAGAGGAATGTATAAGTATGCTCTAGGTGAGGCGGATGTACTTATAACAGGTGATATTACACATCATGAAGGACTTGATGCTATAAATGAAGGCATTTGTATCATAGATGCCACACATTATGGCTTAGAGCATGTATTTACAGAAAAAATTGTAAATGATTTAAAAAAATACAGTGAACTGAATGTTTTTGAATTCAAAAATACAAATCCGGTGGAGATAATATAGGGGATGGTAAAGGTCTTTTTAGTTGAGGATGAAAAGTTTGTAAGAGAAGGTATAAAAAATGAAATAGATTGGAATTCATATGGATTTGATTTTGTAGGGGAAGCTGCCGACGGTGAATTGGCACTTCCCCTAATTGAGATTTCAAAACCGGATATCTTGATAACAGATATAAAGATGCCTTTTATGGACGGATTGGAACTTGGAAGAATAGTAAAGGAAAGGTTTCCGGAGACCGTTATTATATTTTTAAGCGGTTATGATGATTTTGACTATGCCCAGAAAGCCATACATATCGGTGCATCCGAATATCTTTTAAAGCCGGTTTCAAAAGAAAAGCTCATATCGGTTTTAAAGAAAATAAAGCCGATTGTAGATTCAAAACGACACAGTATCTTGCGAAATATAAAGGCAGACAATATTGAGTTTAATATAAAGAAATTCGATACATCAGGATTTAATAAAGGAAGCTTCAAGGAATTTATTATAAATGGAAAGAGTCAGGATATTAAAAGTTATGTTGAAGAATATACTGACAACATGGACGGACAGTTAAAATCTTTAATATTCAGACAGTATGTAATAATGGATGCTTTTATAGAATCTGAAAAATTCCTCAGTAATGTTGATGATAAGGAGGAGCTTGTAAATAAATTCGGAAGTATGGAAGTATTTGATGAAGCTGTTACAGATATTTATACTATGAAGCAATATTTTTTAAAGTTACTGGAATATATGATCGATAAAAGAGATCAGATTACAGGAAGGCAGTACAGCTTTTTACTTAAGAAGGCAAAAGACTTTGTGGAGAAAAATTATATGGAGTCTGAGATTTCTTTAAACAGTGTTGCGGAATATATAGGACTGAGTCCCACATATTTCAGTACTGTTTTTAAGCAGGAAGCTGGGATGAACTTTATAGACTACCTGACAAAAACCAGAATAGATGAAGCTAAAAGACTTCTTAGAAGCACTGATAAAAGGATATCTGATATAGCAATGGAAGTCGGATATCGTGATCAACATTATTTCAGTTCGGCTTTTAAAAAATATCAAGGAGACACACCTAAGTCATACAGAGAAAATAAAAATGAAGAATAGTATACAAAATTATATTATGAAAAGGCTGTTTATAACCTTTATACCCATTGCATTTATTATTATTTATCTTTTGTTTGTGATGAAATGGCAGAATGATAAGTATGGCAGTATAGTAAAAAATATAAGTATTGCAACAGAATTTAATTTTAAATTCAAAGAGAATGTAGACCATAAGATGTACAGGGTGGTAATAGGTGCGGATACTATAGAAAATCAAAATCCGTATGAAGACCTTGAATATGCAAATAAAATATTTGAAAAGTTGCTGGAAACAAACAATAAAGATGAAGGAATAAACAGACCGAAAGGCCTTATAATACTTTTAAATTTGCTCAAGAAACAAATAGATAATATCGGTAAAAGCGATATATATAAAGACTATAATAAAAATATAGACAGTTTGGAATATGATATCAGGGTTACAACCGAGCTGATAGAAGATACTGTAAATGACTATATATATGAGGAGACCAAAGAGCTTAACATAGTAAGTATAAAGATAAGAAATCAGATGGCTGTTATATTTATGCTTAGTATTATCAGTGTATTTCTTATTTTGTACTTTACTTTATATATGTATAAAAAGGTATCAAGACATATTGCGGCTCCTATTATAAATCTTTGTAATTATACAAAAAGAAGTGAAAATGATTTATTGGAGAATAATCCGGAGAGCAGTATTTTAGAAATCGATGAACTGTCGGAAAATTTTAATGATAAAATAATAAGAATAAAAGAGCTTATCGAGAATATAAAGACAGAGCAAAAGAATAAGAAAAATACGGAACTTTGGCTTTTACAATCTCAGATAAATCCACATTTTTTATATAACACACTTGATACTGTTGTATGGATGGCTGAAGCAGGTGATTCGAAAAAAGTGGTTGATATGATAACCGCATTGTCAGGCTTTTTACGGATAGGATTAAATAACGGAAAAAGATTTATACAGATAAGAGAAGAAATAAGACATATAGAAAATTATTTAAAGATACAAAAATTCAGGTATGAGGATATTTTGGAATACAGTATTGATATAGAAGATAATCTGTATGATATAAGAATTTTGAAACTTTTGTTACAACCGATTGTAGAAAATGCACTTTACCATGGTATAAAGTATAAAAGAAGTGGAGGTAAGATTTCGGTAAAAGGTTATAGAAAAGATGAGCATATAATTTTACAGGTAATAGATAACGGGATCGGAATGGAGACTAAAAAGCTTGAAAGCTTAAAAAATATTATAAAAAGTGAATATATAGATGAAATTGATATAGTAAAGTCATCAAAAGAGAGCTTCGGACTTTATAATGTGGCGGAAAGAATAAGGCTTTATTATGGTAATGAATATGGACTGAATATAGACAGTACCGAGAATATAGGTACAACTGTAAGTATAATTCTGCCTTTAGAAAGTGATTTAATCTAATCTGAATATATTAAACATATATCATAAAATAATATACATAAATTTCCGATAATGAAAATAATATAAAAAATGCGTAAAAAAATCTATGTTTACATAGGTTTTTTTGTATTACAATATAGTAAACAAATAATTGTTTCGTAAATAATTTTAAGGAGGAGTTTATGAGTAAAAGAGGTTTAAGTCTATTTGTATCTGCAATTATGCTGACTATGTTTGCACTTACAGGATGCGGTGGAGGTGCAAAAGCACCTGAGGAGAGCAAGTCGGTTGAATCATCGGAAACCGCAGGTGAGAGCAAGAGTGAGGAAGCAAAGAGTGAAGTGTCTAAGGATGCTTCAAAGCTTATTGTAGTAGGTTATGCACAGGTTGGAGCGGAGTCTGATTGGAGAACGGCAAATACGGAGTCATTTAAATCTACATTTGTTCCTGAAAACGGATATGAGCTTATATTTAATGACGCTCAGCAAAAGCAGGAAAATCAAATCAAGGCTATAAGAGATTTTATTCAGCAGGAAGTTGACTATATCGTACTTGCACCTGTTGTAGAAACAGGATGGGATACAGTTTTACAGGAAGCTAAGGATGCAGGAATTCCTGTGATACTTTCAGACCGTATGATAAAGACTTCAGATGATTCTCTTTATACAGCGCTTGTATGCGGTGACTTTATAAAAGAGGGTGAGACTGCAGGACATTGGCTTGAAGATTATTTGAAATCAAAGAATGTGGCTGCTGATGAGAAGATAAACATTGTTACTCTTCAAGGTACAATCGGTGCATCTGCACAGGTTGGCAGAACTGACGGATTTGCAAATATTTTAGGACAAAATGCAAACTGGAATATGCTTGCAAAGCAAACAGGTGAGTTTACACAATCAAAGGGTCAGGAAGTTATGGAGTCATTTTTAAAGCAGTTTGATGATATTGATGTAGTGGTTGCCGAAAATGACAATATGGCTTTCGGAGCTATAGATGCTATAAAGGCGGCAGGAAAAACATGCGGACCGAAAGGCGATATAACAGTTATATCATTTGATGCTGTAAAGGCCGCATTTGATGCAATGATTGCCGGTGACTTAAATGCAAGTATTGAGTGCAGTCCGCTTCATGGACCTAGAGTAGCTGAAATTATTCAAAAGCTTGAGAAGGGTGAAACAGTGGATAAGATCCAGTATGTAGACGAATCATATTTTGATACAAGTATGGATCTTGAGAAAATTAAGGCAGGAAGAGCTTATTAATAAGGCATAATTTTATATTTTGCATAAAGAAAATACCGGGAGTGAGGAGTTATTTGCTCCTCACTCCTTTTGAGGTGATTATGGATAATCTATTGAAAATGAGAGGAATCTGTAAAAATTTTCCGGGAGTAAAAGCACTTGATAATGTGGATTTTAGTTTAAACAAGGGTGAAATACATGCTTTAATGGGAGAAAACGGTGCAGGTAAGTCCACACTTATAAAGGTACTTACAGGAGTGGAAGAGTTTGAAACCGGACAGATAATCCTTGAAGATAAAAAAAGTATAATAAATAAAAGCCCCAAAGAAGCACAGGAAAACGGAATAAGTACAGTGTATCAGGAAGTAAATCTTTGCCCGAATATCTCAGTGGCGGAAAATTTGTTCTTGGATCGTGAGCCAAGAAAATTCGGACTTATTGATTGGCAAAAAATGAATAGAATGTCCAAGGAACTTTTGGATAAATTGGATATCAAAATAGATGTAACCAAACCTACAGAAAACTATTCAATTGCAATACAGCAAATGATTGCCATTGCCAGAGCGGTTGATATGTCGGCAAAGGTACTGATACTTGACGAGCCTACCTCATCACTTGATGACGGAGAGGTTGAAAAACTTTTTGTTTTGATGAAAAAATTAAAAAAGGAGGGTATAGGAATAATATTTGTTACCCATTTTTTGGAGCAGGTATATGCGGTATGTGATAAAATAACTGTTTTAAGAAACGGAGCTCTTGTAGGAGAGTTTGAAGTGGATAACCTTCCAAGAGTACAGCTTGTAGCAAAAATGATGGGTAAGGATTTTAACGATCTTGAAAATATTAAGGGTGAAAGCACAAAGACTGATGATAAAGAAGTACTTCTTAAGGCCGAGTCGCTTGGATCAACCGGTAATATAAAACCGTTTGATCTTACGTTAAATAAAGGAGAGGTTATAGGAATAACCGGTCTTTTGGGATCAGGGCGTTCTGAACTTGTCAGAGCTATATACGGTGCCGACAAAACGGATACCGGTCAAATAGTATTTAAAAACAAAGAAGTTAAAATAAATGCTCCGATTGATGCCATGAAACTTGGGATGGCATATCTTCCTGAAAACAGAAAAGATGAAGGAATTATAGCGGATCTGTCTGTAAGAGAAAATATAATAATAGCCATGCAGGCAAAACAAGGAATATTTAAACTTATACCAAGGAAAAAACAGGAAGAATTTGTAGATAAGTATATAGAAATATTACAGATAAAAACAGCCGGGAGAGAAACACCTATAAAACAGCTTTCCGGTGGAAATCAGCAAAAGGTAATTCTTGCAAGATGGCTGCTCACAAATCCTGAACTTCTTATATTGGATGAACCTACCAGAGGGATTGATGTCGGAACAAAAACTGAGATTCAAAAATTGGTTTTGAAATTGGCGACTGAGGGTATGACTGTAATATTTATTTCATCAGAAATCGAGGAGATGATCAGAACTTGCCAAAGAATGGTAGTAATGAGAGATAAGAAAAAAGTAGGTGAATTAGAATCTGATGAAATATCTCAAAATAATATAATGAGTGCTATAGCAGGAGGGGAATAAAATTGAGAGCATTAAAAATAAAAAACATAACATCAACAAGACTCTTTCTGCCTATAGTAAGTTTGATTTTAGTCTTAATTATAAACATGATAAAGACACCTAACTTCTTTAATATTACTATACAAAACGGAGTATTTTACGGATACATAATTGATGTAATAAATCGTGCAAGTGAGCTTGTAATACTTGCTGTGGGTATGACTCTTGTAGTTGCTTCATCAGGAGGTACGGATATTTCGGTAGGTGCAGTATGTGCGCTTGCAGGTGCTGTTGCATGTTTTATTCTTGCAGGTGGAGAAGTTTCTACAGATGTATATCGCGCACCATATATAGCAGCGTTTATAGCAGCAATATTTGTGGGATTGCTTTGTGGTTCATTTAATGCTTTTCTTGTTGCAAAGATGAATATCCAACCTATGGTTGCAACTTTGATATTGTTTACAGCAGGTAGAGGAATGGCTCAGCTTGTTACAAATGGACAAATAACCTATATAAGAGTCGAATCATTCAAGATGCTTGGTAATTCTATTCATGGCATACCGCTTCCAACACCTGTATTTGTAGCATTGGCTGTTGTCTTAATAACTATTGTAATACTCAAAAAAACAGCTTTGGGGCTTTATATAGAAACTGTGGGAATAAATAATAAAGCTGCAAGACTTGTGGGATTAAATCCTGTGTATATACAGTTTATAGCCTATGCATTTTGTGGTCTTTTGGCGGGCCTTGCAGGAATGATAGTTTCATCAAGAGTATATTCAGCAGATGCAAATAACGCCGGACTTAATATAGAGCTTGACGCAATATTGGCGGTGGCACTTGGCGGAAACAGTCTTTCAGGCGGAAAGTTTTCACTTCTTGGAAGCGTTATAGGAGCTTACACTATTCAAGCATTGACTACAACATTATATGCCATGAGTGTCTCGGCAGATCAACTTCCTGTATATAAGGCGATTGTAGTTGTAATAATAGTATCATTACAGTCGAAGGAATTTATAAAGATAATAAGAGGATTTAATTTAAATAGGAAGAAAGCCGAGGTGGCATATGAAAGATAAGTTAAAAAATATAGATAATAAAACCTTCTTACTTTATATGACAATTCTTCTTTTTATTATAATGTATGGTATAGGAATTATAATGTTTGGAAGTAAGGGATTTCAAAAACCACAAGTTTTTTTAAATCTCTTCATATCTAATGCAGGACTGATTGTTATAGCAACAGGTATGACCATGGTTATAATATCCGGTGGAATAGATATTTCAGTCGGTTCTTTTGTAGCACTTACATGTATGGTGTTGGCGTATCTGATGGAAAAAGTCAAGATGAATGCGCTAAGTGCAATAGCACTTGTAATCATAATCGGTCTGATATTCGGTCTTATTCAGGGTGTACTTATTTCGTATCTTAATATTCAACCATTCATAGTTACTTTGGCAGGCATGTTCTTTGCCAGAGGTATGACAGCGATCATATCTCAAGAGATGATTAGTATAACTAATGAGACCTTCCTTTCATGGGCGAATAAGAAAATAACAATACCTTTATTCGGTATAGTAAATAAAAAGGGGGCCGTAGTATATCCATATATCTACCCAACCGTAATAGTCGCACTTATTATACTTGTACTGATGTTTATAATGTTAAAATATACTAAGTTCGGAAGAAGTGTATATGCTGTTGGAGGAAATGAGCAATCAGCCTTGCTTCTTGGACTAAATGTTAAAAAGATAAAACTTCAGGTATATATACTGAACGGATTGTTATGTTCTATAGGAGGATTCTTATTCTGCTTAAATACCTGTGCAGGATTTGTGGAACAGGCTAAGGGATTTGAAATGGAAGCAATAGCAGGAGCGGTAATAGGGGGAACATTGCTTAGCGGTGGAGTAGGTAATGTGTTCGGAAGTCTTTTTGGTGTACTGATAAAAGGTACTATAGAAGCCTTTGTAAGTTTCCAGGGAACATTATCATCCTGGTGGACAAAAATTATAATAGCTACCATACTTGCATTTTTTATAATATTGCAGAGTATACTTGCGATGTCAAAGAGAGGGAAAAAGTAGCAATAAATAGACATTTGTACAAATATGTAAATTTATATGAAAAATACTGTCATATATTTTATGGCAGTATTTTTTGTTTCTTGTTGAAATTTTATAAACATGTGTTATGATAAAGTCATTAAATTTTGGGTAGAGGAGGTGCGTAATAATTTTAAATTTTGTATACAAACATTTTAGAAAAATATTGTTTGTGTTTTTTGTGTTCTTAATTGCGTACCTGTTTACCGATTCTTTGGCAGATATGGCCACACCTTCAAATGCTGAGTTTAATGATATTGTAATATCACCGGATACGGCCACCTCTTCCGATGCAAGACGGCATGAAGTAAAGCTTGACGGCATAAGTGTAATTGTTGATGTGCCTGAAGGTGCCTTTGATACAAAGGTAACGCTTAAGGCAAAAAGATTAACCGTAAACGAGCTTGAAAACAATGTGACTCCTGAAAAAGGAGATGATATAAAAGACAGTGACTCAGAAAAAGTAAGTGAAACCACAGTTGAGTCGGACGGTATAGAAAATTTTGAAGACTCCTCTGATAGTTCGGGAACTGTAGAAGTTCAGAAACCTGATGAAAGTACTGAAATCATAAACGGTACACAAGTTCCGGAAACTGTTGAAAGCACTGAAACGGTTTTGAATGAAACCGAGACAACTCTATCTCTAAAAAGTGATGAAATGATTGAAACTGCACAGCTTGCAGGTAATGATGCTGATGAAAGCGTAAAATTATCTGATGAAGGTAATCAGGCGGACGGAAGCAATCAGGTTACAGAGACGGTAAGTGAAGCAGACAGTGAGAATACAAATTATTTGGAAGATGCAGTAATAAGAAATACTGAATCTGAAAATGAAGAGTTCCCGAAAGATTCGATTTCTCTGGATATTCATTTTGAGGATGAAAACCATGTAGAGATAGAACCTTTGACAGCGGTATATGTAAATATAAAAATCGACAATGATTTGCTTCCTGAAGG